>DATFQL010000144.1:0-7765 GCA_035264305.1 Candidatus Limnocylindrales bacterium
GGAGCCGATCGTGATCCGGGGCGCCGTGAAGCCGATCTCGACGCTGGCGCGCCCGCTCCCGACGGCCGATCTCGTGACCGGCGAGCCGGTCGACAAGGCGCACTACGAGCGGAGCGACATCTCGGTCGTGCCGGCCGCGGGCGTGATCGGCGAGGCGATGGTTCTGCTGACGCTCGCGCGGTTCGTGCTCGAGAAGACGGGCGGGGATTCGATGCCCGAGGTGCTCGACAACCTGCGTCGCGCGCAGGAACGGATGGCCGCGCCGCTCGCGGCTCCGTCCGCGGGGGACGGATCGGGCGGCCACGCGATCGGATCGCGGGCGCGAACACCCGTTGCGGCGATCGACACGGACACCGGCGAGGCCGGCTCGGGCGGAGACGACTGAGCGCCGTGGACCTCGTGCTCGTCGGGCTGCCCGGGTCGGGCAAGAGCGCCGTCGGACGCCGGGTGGCGTCGCGTCATGGCGCGACGTTCATCGACCTCGACGACCAGATCGAGCGGGACACGGGGCGGTCGATCCCCGAGCTGTTTGCGGCCGAGGGGGAGGCGGCGTTCCGGCGGCTCGAGCGAGACGCCGTCGCAGCCCTCGGTCCGCCGGACCCGTCCCCCCACGTGCGGCGCGTGATCTCGCCCGGCGGCGGCGCCGTCGTCGATCCGCGCAACCGGTGGGCGCTGTTCCGCGGCAGGCTCCCAGTGTGGCTCGACGTCCGGACCGAGGTCCTCGCCCAGCGCCTCCGTCGCTCGCCGAACGTCCGTCCCCTTGTCCAGGGCGGTGACCCGACGGGCCGGATCCGGCAGCTGGCGGCCGCGCGCGAACGGTTCTACGGGGCCGCGGCACGGGTCAACGGCGTCGTCGAGGTGGGCGGAGTCGTCGAGGCCGTCGAGACGCTCATCGCCCGTGGCGTGCCGGCCGGGACGACGCTGCTCCGCACGTCGACGAAGATCGGCGACGTCGTGGTCGGCGAGGGCATCGCACCGGCGGCAGTGTCCGATGCGCTCCAGCGGCTCGGGGCGCGCCGGGCGATCCTCGTGTCCGAGCCGGGGGCGTGGGCGACCGTCGGCTCCGCGCTGGCATCGTCGCTGCGCGAGCTCGGGTGGTCCGTCGAGGAGCTGCTGCTGCCCGCGGGCGAGGACGCCAAGCGGCTGTCGGTGATCGAGGATGCCGCGCGCGAGCTCGCCCGGCGGCGGGTCGAGCGACGGGAGCCGCTCGTCGCGGTCGGCGGCGGCGCGCTCGGAGACCCGGCCGGGTTCCTCGCGGCGGTGTACCTCCGGGGCGTCCCGTGGATCCAGGTCCCGACGACGCTCGTGGCACAGGTCGACAGCGCGATCGGCGGCAAGACGGGCGTGGATCTGCCGGAAGGCAAGAACCTGCTCGGGGCGTTCCACCATCCGGCCGCGATGGTGCTCGACGTCGCGGCGCTGCGTTCGCTCCCGGAGCGCCAGCTGCGCGCCGCGCTGGGCGAGATCGTCAAGATGGCTGTGCTCGGAGACGAGGCGCTGTTCGCCACCCTCGAGGCGGACGGCGAGGCGATTGCGCGCGGCGAGGCGTCGGCGTTCGAAGGCGGCGCGATCGCCGAAGTCGTCGAACGGTCGGCGTGGGCGAAGGTCGACGTCGTGAGCGCCGACGATCGCGAGCACGGCGCGAGTGGGCGGATCGCGCTCAATCTCGGACACACCATCGGCCACGCGCTCGAGGCCGCGGACGGATACGCGACCCTGCTCCACGGTGAGGCGGTCGCGTACGGGCTCCGCGCGGCGGTCCGGATCGGTGCCGCCCTCGAGGTGACGCCCGCGGCGCGCGCGTCGAGGCTCGAGGCGCTGCTCGACCGGCTGGCCCTGGGCGCGGCCCCACTCCCCTATCCCCTCGACACGGTGCTCGCGGGGACCGCGACGGACAAGAAGCACGCGGGCGGCCGGCTTCGCTGGGTCCTGCCGACGGGAGACGGCATCGTGGTGCGCGACGACGTGCCGGACGAGGTCGTTCGCGCGGCGGCGGGCTCCGTGCTGGCGGGCACGGTCGCGACCACGGCACCGGCATGACGCGAGTGCTCGTCCTCCAGGGCCCGAACCTCAATCTCCTCGGGACCCGCGAGCCCGACATCTACGGCACCGAGACGCTCGACGAGATCCATGCCGGGATCAGCGGGCGCGCGGCGGAGCTCGGGCTCGATGTGGACTTCTTCCAGTCGAACCACGAGGGGGCGCTGATCGACCGCCTCCACGAGCGGGACTTCGACGCGGTCGTGGTGAACGCGGCCGGGCTGACCCACACGTCGGTCGCGCTGCGGGACGCCCTCACCGGGATCGACCGGCCGTTCTGGGAGGTCCACCTGTCCGACCCGTGGCGCCGGGAGCCGTTCCGCTCCGTCAACCTGATCCACGACGTGGCGACCGGCACCGTGGCAGGCCAGGGCGCGCGCGGCTACCTCGTCGTGCTGGACCAGGTCGCCGCCCACTTCGCGGAGGGGCGCGCATGAGCGACGACGCGCGGGGCGAGCACGCGGTCCGGCGTCGTCCGACGAACGCCGAGCGCGACGATGCCGCGCTCGAGCTCGCCCGGATCCGGGATCGGATCGACGAGCTGGACACGCGGATCGTGGCACTGCTCAACGAACGCGCGGTCCTCGGGCGCCGGGCCGGCCGCGCGAAGACGCTTGCCGGCCGCCGCGCAGTCCGGGACCCGGAGCGTGAGCGCGAGGTGCTGCTCCGTGTCGCGATGTCGAACGGCGGGCCGATGACCCAGGCCGACCTCCTGTCGGTCTACCGGCGGATCGTGGCCGCGACCCGGACCGTCGAGACGAAGGACCGCGGCCGTGACGAGCGATCGCGCGACGGCTGACGAAGGGACCGACAGCGGGCGCGACGGCGGCGGCGAGCTGTTCGTGCCGGCGGTGACCGGGACCGCAACCCCGGACCCCCGCGTGCTCCCGGCGTCGCCCGTCACCCGCTTCGCGCCGGCTCCCACCGGGCCGCTCCACCTCGGGCACCTGGTCAACATCCTGTACGTGTGGGGCATCGCACGCGCGACCGGTGGCCAGGTCGTCCTCCGCATCGAGGATCACGACCGACAGCGGTCACGGCCGGAGCACGAGGCCGCGCTGCTGGACGACCTCGAGCGCGTGGGGGTCGCGCCCGATCTCCCGGCGCTCGACTCGTTCCGGCTCGGTGCCTCGCCGTATCGCCAGTCAGACAACGCGCCGGCCTACGCCGCAGCCCTCGAGCCGCTGCGCGGCGAAGCCCTCGTCTACGCGTGCGGCTGCTCGCGCTCCACGTTCGCCGCGTACGAGGCGGCGAACGGGCGCCCATGGCGAGGGATCGGATGCCCGGGCCGATGCCGCGCAGCGTCGCTGCCCGAGTCCGACGCGATGGCGCTGCGGGTCGCGGTGGGCGCAGGGTCGGAACGCTGGGTGGACCTCCTCGCGGGGCCGCTCGCCGACGAGCCGGCCGCATCCGGGGACCCGCTCGTCCGGGACCGCCTGGGCAACTGGACGTACGCGTGGTGCGTGGTCGTCGACGACATGCGGCACGGGACCGATCTCGTCGTCCGCGGCCGTGACCTGCTCGAAGCGACGCCCGTCCAGCTGCGACTCGCGCGGCTGCTCGGCCGCGAGGTCCCGCCGGGGTACCTCCACCACCCGCTGATCCGGCGCCGATCTGGACAGAAGCTGTCGAAGGCGGCCGGAGACACGGCGATCCGGGCGCTCCTCGACGCCGGCCGGACGCCGGCCGAGCTGTTCGGCCTCGCCGCCCGGCTCGCCGGACTGCAGCCCGACGATGCACCGATCGACCCGGCCACCCTCGGCCGCGTGTTCTCGGCATGACGACCGATCCCGCCTTCGCCCACCTCGCGCAGCTCCACGCGCTCGGCGGTGACCCGATCCCCGACGTCGTCCTGCGGCTGGCAGGCGACGAGGCGCCGGCACTCGAGTGGCGCAACGAGCTCGGCGGGCTCACGTTCCGCATCGGTGACCGGTACGTGAAGTGGAACCCGCGCACGACCGGCATCGATCTCGAGCGCGAACGTGATCGACTCCTCTGGCTGGCGCATCGGCACCCCGCGCCCCGCGTCCTCGACTTCGGTGCGGACACGCGCGCGCAGTGGCTGGTCACGGCCGCGCTGCCCGGGGCCACCGCCGTCGGAGACACGTGGCGCGCTCGCCGGCCGGAGGCGGTCGCAGCGATCGCCCATGGGCTGCGGGCCATCCACGCGGTCCCCGTGGAAGACTTCCCCGAGGGCTGGACCGGATCGGCCTGGGTGGGCCGCCAGCCGGCGTCCATGGGACCGCGGCCTCCCATCGAGGAACCCGTGCTCGTTCACGGCGACGCGTGCGCGCCCAACACGCTGATCTCGGCAGACGGCGAGTGGACGGGAAACGTCGACTTCGGAGATCTCGCGGTCGGCGACCGGTGGGCCGACCTGGCGATCGCGTCGCTCAGCCTCGACTGGAACTTCGGCGCGGGTCATCAGCAGGAGCTGTTCGACGCCTACGGCATCGAGCCCGACGAGGAGCGGATCCGGTGGTACCGGGCCCTGTGGGACCTGGAGTCGTGAGGCGGCCCGTTCAGGCGGGCTCGGAGCGGTCCTCGATCTCCCACGCGTGATCGAGGGCGTGCCACGCGACGCGCCGGGCGGCGTAGCGCGGCGGCCACTTCCTGCCCGCGATCGGGCTCCCGTCTGACGGCGTGCCGAGCGTCTCCAGCACGGCCGCACGGAGCTCGGCGAGCTGGGCCGCTGAATCGCCCTTGGCCTTGATCCCCATCGCCTGCGCGTAGCCGCCATCGGCGCCGTTGACGTGGTCCACGATCTTCGACCGGTCACGGCCACCGCCGCGGGGACCCTTGCGCAGCGATTCGGGCGCGCGCTCGGCCACGGCGTCGAACTCGGCCCAGGATGCCCCGACGATGGCGGCGAGTGTGCGTGCCTCCCGGGCATCGACCGCCTCCCGGTCCACGCTCGCGACGAGCGACGGGATCCCCCACGCCGTCCCCGCGTCACCCTGCGCGCGCTCGGTGACCTCCAGGTCGAGATCGGTGGGGTCGAACCGCTCCCCGGCCGCGCGGGCGACCTTCGCGTACCGCGGCAGGGCGGCGAGCAGCAGCTCGACGGCCTGGTCCTCGGTCTTCGCGCCGCGGGACAGGCCCGGCCAGTCGAGCGCCGACACGTAGACCTTCTTCGGCGTCTCCTCCACGAACAGGCGCAGCTGGCGGGTCATGCGCACAGTCTCCGGGCCAAACCCGTCAGATCGTGTCCAGAATCGGCGCGACCAGCGATCAGCGCGCTGTTGCCGCGCCCAGCCTCGTGACGAGGTCGCGGAGCGCCGCGAGGTCCGTCCCGTCGTCACCGAGCGCGTCGACCAGCGCCGACGCGACGATCACGCCGTCTGCCCCGGCGGCCGCGATCGCACGCACGTGGGCCGGCTTCGACACGCCGAACCCGACCGCGACGGGCACGGGCGAGACGGCCCTGACCTCGCGAACGAGCCGTGCGACGGTCCGTGGGAGGGCGGTGCGTGCGCCGGTGACGCCGACGAGCGACACGCAGTACAGGAACCCGCCGCTGCGGGCCGCGACCGCGGCGCGGCGAGCGGGGCTGGACGTCGGGGCGACGAGATACACGACGGCGATCCCCGCCTCGGCCGCAACGGCCTCGAACGCGCCGCCCTCGTCGGGTGTGAGGTCCGCGACGATGACGCCCGCCGCCCCGGCCGCGGCGAGCGCCCGCGCACGATCGCGCCCGTCGCCGCCGCTGATGAGCTGGTTCGCGTAGCCCATCGGGACGACAGGGACACCAGGGCGCGCCCGAGCGATCCGGCCGACCAGTGCGAGACTCCGGTCGAACGTCGCACCGCGTGCGAGCGCCGCCTGCGACGCCCGCTGGAGCGTCGCCCCATCGGCAAGCGGATCCGAGTACGGCAGGCCGACCTCGAGCAGGTCCGCTCCCGCGTCGATCACGGCGCACGCAGCCGCGAACGAGCCGTCGGCATCGGGGTACCCGGCGACGACGTACGGGATCAGCGCGGCGCGGCCGTCCGCCGCCGCACGGGCGAAGGCTTCGGCGATCCGCCGAGCCCCGGCAGTCTCGTTCGTGCCCGGCGTCGCGGGCGCGTCCGTCGCGATCACACGGGCGCCTCATCGTGCGCCCGGACCACCGCCTTCGGCGCTGTCCGTCGCCACGCCGCCTCGATGATCCCCTGTACGAGCTCGCGGTCGACGGCGGCGAGATCGACCGTCACCCAGCCGAACCGACCGACGTACGGGGCGGAGCGGAACACGCCCGGAAACGTGTCGAGGAGCTCGGCCTGCTGGTCGGTCGTCGTCCGGATCGACGCGGTCCCGCCGTCGGGGCCGGTGATGACGAAGATCTTGTCCTTCACCCGGAACGTGACGTCGCCCGCGTGGTCGGCATCGCCCCACGTCTCCTTCTCGTGCGCTCCCGGCAGCGACAGGCAGTACGAGCGCAGCTCGTCGATCGTCACCGGGTGGAGTCCCACGGCTCGACATGGGCGAAGCGCTCGAGCGCCGCGAGGTCCTTGTCGCCGCGTCCGGAGAAGCCGAGCAGGATGACCGCGTCGTCGCCCCACGGCACGGCGCCACCCTCGATGCCGGCGAGCAGCTTGGGCAGGGCCGCGATCGCGTGCGCCGTCTCGAGCGCCGGGAGGATCCCCTCCGCGCGCGTCGCGGACTTCATCGCCGCCACGGCCTCACGATCCGTCGCGGTCGCGACCTCGAGCCGGCCGGCCTCGGCCAGCGCCGCGAGCTGCGGCCCGATCCCGGGGTAGTCGAGACCGGCCGATGCGCTGTGCGCCTCGACGATCTGGCCGTCGCGGTCCTGGAGCATCAGCGAGCGCGACCCGTGGAGAATGCCCGGCGTGCCGCCGACGATCGCGGCCGCATGCCGTCCGGTCTCGAGGCCGTCGCCGGCCGCTTCCGCGACCGCCAGGCGGACGGACGGCTCCCCGATGAACCGGGCGAGGAGGCCGATCGCGTTCGATCCGCCGCCGACACACGCGAGGGCCATGTCGGGCAGGCGGCCCTCGACCGTTGCGAGCTGGGCCGCGGCCTCATCGCCGATCCGGCGCTGGAAGTCGCGGACGATCGTGGGGTACGGGTGCGGCCCCATCGCGCTGCCCAGGACGTAGTGCGTCGTCTCGACGTTCGTGACCCAGTCGCGCATCGCCTCGTTCACGGCGTCCTTGAGGGTTGCGGTCCCGGACGTCACGCTTCGGACCTCCGCGCCGAGCGCGCGCATCCGCAGCACGTTCGGTGCCTGCCGCCGGATGTCCTCCTCGCCCATGAACACGATGCACGGCAGGCCGAGGAGCGCGCATGCCGTCGCCGTCGCAACCCCGTGCTGGCCCGCACCTGTCTCGGCGATCACGCGCGACTTGCCGAGCCGGCGGGTGAGGAGTGCCTGGCCGAGCGCGTTGTTGATCTTGTGCGCTCCGGTGTGGGTCAGGTCCTCGCGCTTCAGGTAGAGCCTGAACCCGGGGATGTGGGCGGCTCGACCTGCGCGTGCCCGAGCCTGGCGACCAGCCTCCGCCGCCACCTCGTCCGCGAGGTTGTCGGCCCGGTACAGCGGGGTGGGGCGGCCCGCGTACGTGCCGAGCAGGTCGTCCAGCTCCGCCCAGAACCGCGGGTCGTGCCGCAGGAGCGTGTACGCCTGCTCGAGCTGCTCCAGCGCGCCGACGAGCGTCTCGGGCACATACCGTCCACCGAAGTCGCGCTCGAGACCCCAGCGCCCAGCCCCATCGACGTCGAGGAGGCC
>DATFQL010000145.1:0-5643 GCA_035264305.1 Candidatus Limnocylindrales bacterium
GAGCCCGGGATAGCTGACCGACGCGACGTCGGGCCTCGCGGCGAGGAACCGGGCGACCGCGAGACCGTTCTGGCTGTGGCGCGCCATCCGCAGGTGGAGCGTCCGCAAACCGCGGAGCGCGAGGAAGCAGTCGAAGGGTCCCGGAACGCCGCCCATCGCGTTCTGGAGGAATCGAAGCCGCGCGCCGACCTCGTGGTCGGAGGTCACCGCCACGCCGACGATCGCGTCCGAGTGCCCGCCGAGGTACTTGGTGGCCGAGTGGAACACGACGTCCGCGCCGAGCTCGAGCGGCCGCTGGATGGCAGGCGACGCGAACGTGTTGTCGATGACCAGCAGTGGACGGCGGCCGGCCTGCGCCTCGCGTTCTCGCAGGATCGTCGCGGCGGCCGCGATGTCCGTCACCTTGAGCAAGGGGTTCGACGGCGTCTCGAGCCACACCAGGCGGGTCCGCTCGTTGAGCCCCTCCCAGAGCGCGTCCGGGTGCCCGGCGAGGTCGACATACCGGGCGCTCGCGGCGCCGCCAGCTCGATGGACGCGCTCGAAGTAGCGGAACGTCCCGCCGTACACATCGTCGCCCACGAGGATCTCGTCGCCCGCTGCCGCGAGCTGCGCGATCGCGGCCGTCGCCGCGGAGCCACTCGCGAACGCGATCCCGTGGCGTCCGCCCTCGAGATCCGCGACGGCACGCTCGAGGCGCTCGCGCGTCGGGTTCTGGGACCGCGCGTACTCGTAGCCGTTGCGGGGCTCGCCCACGCCGACCTGGGCGAACGTGGACGTCTGGTAGATCGGCGGCGCGACGGCTCCCGTCGTCTCGTCGGGCTCCGCCCCCGCGTGCACCGCGCGTGTTCCGAAGGCATCGCCACGATCCCGTTCGTTCGCCATCGCTCGATCATCGCACCTCGGGACCGCGACGCCGTCAGGTGCGGTGCGCGAGGAACTCGAGCAGGTCGAGCTTGGTCACGACGCCGGCCGGCCGGTCGTCGCGAACGGCGAGCAGCGCCGAGGTCGCGCCGGCGAGCTGCGAGAAGGCCTCGTCGACCGTCGCCGTCACGTCGATCACGGGCAGCGGCCGGTCCATGACCTCGCCCACGGTCCGGTCCACGACCTCGGGATTCCGGTACGCCCGGTCCAGCAGCGACTTCTCGCTGACCGAGCCGACGATCCCCGTCAGCGCATCGCCCTCGGGTCGCTCCGAGACGGGCAGCTGGCTGATCCCGAACTCCTGGAGCAGGTCGATCGCGACGCCGACGCGGTCGGTCGTCCGGGTCAGGATCAGGTCCGGCAGCGGTTGCCCGTGGTGGCGCTCGTGGAGCAGCTCCTCGACCCGGGTGGCGGCGCCGGTCGGCGCGAGCATCCCGTTCGCCCGCATCCACTCGTCGTTGTACAGCTTGGACAGGTAGTTGCGACCGCCGTCAGGGAAGATCACGACGACGACGGCCTGCGCCGCCGTATCCGGCTCCTCGCGCATGAGACGCCGCGCCTCGTCGAGCGCGGCGAGCATGGCCGTTCCGCACGACTCGCCGGCGAGGATCCCCTCCTCGCGGGTGATCCGCCTCGCCATCGAGAACGCGTCGCGGTCCGATACGCGCACCCATCGGTCGACGACCTCGGGGTCGTAGGTGCCCGGCATGAAGTCCTCGCCCACGCCTTCGGTCAGGTACGGCCGGGCGGTGTCGCCGGACAGCACGGACCCCTCCGGATCCGCGCCGACGACCCGGATGGCCGGGTTCCTCGCCTTGAGGTAGCGCGACGTGCCGGTCACGGTCCCGCCTGTGCCGACGCTCGCCACGAGGTGCGTGATCGTGCCCTCCGTCTGCGTCCAGATCTCGGGGCCCGTCGTCTGCTCGTGGGCGGCCGGGTTCTCGAGGTTCCAGTACTGGTCCGGCTTGAACGCGCCCGGGATGTCGCGGGCGAGGCGCGTCGCGACCGAGTAGTAGCTCGTCGGGTCGTCGGGCTCGACGTTCGTCGGGCACAGGACGACCTCTGCCCCATACGCCCGGAGCAGCGCCTGCTTCTCGGCCGACTGCTTGTCGGCCATCACGAAGATGCACCGATAGCCCTTGAGCGCGGCGGCGATCGCGAGGCCGTGCCCGGTGTTGCCGGACGTCGGCTCGATGATGGTCCCGCCCGGCCTGAGCAGTCCCGCCCGCTCGGCCGCCTCGATCATCGGCAGCCCGATCCGGTCCTTCACCGACCCGCCCGGGTTGAGCATCTCGAGCTTTGCGAGCACCACCGGTTGGCGATGCGCGGGGCCCAGGTCGCGGGTCAGCCGCGAGATGCGGACGAGCGGGGTGTCTCCGACGAGGTCGAGGATCGAGCTGGCGTAGTCCACGCGGCCGAGGATACCGGCTGGGTCGGGGTCCCTCGCGGGGTCAGGTCGCCGGTCGTCCCGCGGCCCGCCGGTCCCCCGCCAGCCGTTCCTCGACCAGGGCCTGGGCCGCGGCGCGGCTCCGCGGCTGCCCGGTCACCGCCTCGAGGAACGGCTCGCGGGCGAGGACGAACAGGTCGAGGTCCGTGAGGGCGCGGACGGTCGCCGTCCGCGGGACGTCGGTGAGCAGGGCGATCTCGCCGAACCCGTCCCCCGGCCCGATCGCGTTGACGGCGCGGCCGCCCACGAGCACGGCGCACCGCCCCTCGGCGATGAGGTAGTAGCGGTCCCCGCGGTCGCCCTCCCGGATCACGTCCGCGCCGGCGTGCACGTGCATGTGATCGAGCTCCTGGGCGAGGCGTTCGAGGACGGTCACCCGCAGCGGCGCGAACATCGGGATCGCGCGGATCAGCCCCAGCTCCTCCTCGTGGACGACGCCCGACGCATCGGCGCGGGCGAGCGGCCTCCGGAGGAGGAGGGTCGTGAGGGGGACGAGCGTCGCGGCGACGGCGAGCGCCCCCGCGGTGCCGAGCGCCCCGACGAGGACCGGGGCGGCCAGCGTCCCGAGTGCAAGCGCGGCCATCGTCACGCCTTCGAGGACGCCGAAGATCCTCGCGAGGGTCGCCTCCGGCGCGACGCGCTGGAGCATCGTCCGGCCCGCCACGTCGAACACGCTCTTGCCGATCCCGCTCGCGAGGAACCCGATGAGGACGACCGCGAGCGTCGGGACGAGCGAGGCGAACCCGAGGCCCAGCCCGACGACGGCGGCGGCGACGAGCATCGGCGCGAGGAGCCGGTGCCGACCAACGAGGCTGATCGCAACGCCGGCGCCCAGGAGGCCGCCGGCGCCGAGCGCCCCGGAGATCAGCCCGACGCCGCTCTCGCCGGCGTCGAGCACCTCGAGGGCGAGGACGACGCCGAGGACGTCGAGGGTGCCGACGAGCATCATCGCCACCCCGAGCACGAGCACGACGACCCGGGTGTTCGGATCGCGACCGATCAGGCGAAGCCCCGCAAGGAGCTCCGCCGATACCCCGGGTGGCGCGACGGGGGCGACCACGCGGGCGGCCTCCTCGGCTCGGGCGGCGTCACGGGCGCCGGGCATGAGGACGGCGGGTGCCGGGGGATCGACGGCAAGCGTCAGCTCGATCGGCTGGCGGCGAACGGCGGCCGCGGGTCGCATGCCGACGACCGCCGCGAACCCCATGAGCAGCCCGACGCCGGCGACGGCGAACACCCCCGCCGGACCCGTCGACGCGAGCAGCAGCCCGCCCCCGACCGACCCGATCAGGACCCCGACGCTCTCGACCGTCCCGGATGCCACGTTCGCCGCCGTCAGCTCTGACGGCGTGCGTGCGATCGTGGGGAGCACGGCCGCATGCGCGGGCCGGACGAGCGTGAGCGCGAGGCCCCCGAGGATCACTGCCGCGTATACGACGAAGGGATGCGCGTCCGTCGCGAGCAGGGCCGCGGCGACCAGCGTGAGCAGTGCGAAGGAGGCGTACGCGAGCGCAAGCATCCTGACCCGCGGGATGCCGTATCCGAGCGCGCTGCCGAGCGGGGCGAACACGACGGCAGGCGCCAGCTGTGCGAACGCGACGAGACCGGCGGCGGTCGTACCACCCTGGTCGTAGGCGTAGACGAGGATCGCGATCCAGGCCGCGACCTCGGTGGCATTGAACAGCAGGAACGCGAGCTCGACGCGGAGGATCGGCCGGCTCCGAACGACCGTCCCAAAGACGGCCAGGGATTCGAACCGGTGGCCGTGGTGCTGGCGATCGGTGGCGTCGGGCATGGGCTGGGACGAAGGATGACAGCGCGGCCGAGCGAGGGGAACCTGTCCGTGCGCGACTCGACGGGGCGGAACGAGCGGTCAGCCCTCGTCGCGATCCAGGCGGCCGGGCCTGAGGAACAGCCACGTCAGCCGCGCGCGCAGTCGGCGCGGGTGCGCCGCGTCGTCCACGGTTGCGGGGTGCAGCCGCTCGACGACCGGCCCGAGCACCTGCTCGAACCGCTCGGTCAGGCGCCGGGCGAGCTCGAGCTCCTCGCGCGTCCCCTCGGGCGGCAGCGTCCCGTCCCATGTCTCGCCGAGCAGCTCGCGGGCGTTGGTCGGCTCGAGCACCTCGGATGCCATCCGCCGGCCGATGTAGAGCTCCTCTGTCCCGGCCATCGCGAGGGGGACGATGGGGGCACCGGTGCGCAGCGCGATCAGCGCCGCCCCGTTACGGAACGGCCCGATCCGGCCGGCCGGCCCGCTGACCGTCCCTTCGGGCATCTGCGCGAACACCGCCCCGTTGCGGATCACCGCCCGTGCGGCCGACACGTGCTGCTCGACGCCATGCCCACCGCGCCAGACCGGGAGCAGCCCCCCGAGCCGGTGGATGAGGACCTCCCGCCACCGCGCGGTGAACGTCGACGGCGCGCTGCCGAGGAACCAGGCCCGGGGCTCGAGGGGGAGGGCGTGGATGACGAGGAACGGGTCCATCCACCCGCGGTGGGCGGCGCCGATCAGCAGGTAGCCGCCGTGGCGCGGGAGCCGCTCCTGCCCGGTCGTCGCGATCCGGAACCGGAACACCCCGAACAGGACGAGCCGCCCGAACAGCCGCAGCAGCCGGTACAGGAGCGATGCACGAGCCTCCGGTTCTCGTCCGAGCCATTCGAGGCCCTCGCGCGCGCCGCCCGGGCGGGCGGCGGCCATGGCCTGCGGCGTCAGGCGCGACGCCGGGAGCCGGCGCTGCCGGCGGGCGGGCGCGCGCTGAGGCCCGGGCGCGGGCTCGAGCGGCGCGTCAGTGTCCGGGTGCGGGCCGGGCAGGATCGCCCCCACCGTCGTGCTCCCCCGCGGGCTGGCTTTCGTTGTCCACGTCGACCGTCTCCTCGTCGTCCGGGTCCCCGTCATCGAGGCCGTCGTCCACGTAGACGGTCTCCTCGTCATCGACGTCGTAGAGGTCCTCGTGTTGCACGGGCGGCTCGCCCCAGCGCTCAGCGCCCGCAGCGCCGGGGCGGTGGCGGATCGCGAGCACGACGATCGCGAACGCCATCAGTGCCACCGACACGACCATGGCGGTAGGCACGCCGAAGAACGTCCAGTTGCCCGTGCGGAGCGTCTCGAGCAGGAGGCGAACGGCGGCGTACCAGATGAGGAACAGCAGGAACAGGTCGCCCGGCCGCATCCGGGGTCCCCACCGGCGGGCGATGAACAGCAGCGCGACGGCGCCGAGGATCCCGCTTATCGACTCGTACAGGAACAGCGGCTGGAAGAACGTGCTGTCGACGGG
>DATFQL010000146.1:0-3531 GCA_035264305.1 Candidatus Limnocylindrales bacterium
ACGACCCGTGGGGGGATCGCCAGCAGGCTCTGGCGCTCGATGCGTTCGACGCGCTGCTCCGCGCCCGGCCCGTCGTCGTGTGGACGCTGGGCACGACGTTCGAATACTCGAACCTCGGCTACGGCATTCTCGGCCGCGTCATTACGACCGCCGCCGGTGCCGAGTACCGCGACGTCGTCCGGGACCGGCTGCTTCGGCCCCTCGGCATGTCGTCGACCGTGTTCGACGAGGATGATGTCCCCGAGACCGACCTCGCGCATGGGTATGTCCGCGAAGGCGACACGCTCGTGCGGGAGGGCCGCGACGGATATGGAGCGCTCGCGTCGATGGGCGGCCTGTACTCCACGGTCGCCGACCTCGCGCGGTGGGTGACGGGCTTCCTCGACGCGGTGCCCGCGCGCGACGACGCGGAGGGCGACCATCCCCTCCGCCGTGCCGCTCGCCGCGAGATGCAGCAGCCGCACCGCATGTTCGGCGCGGAGGCCGATGCGCACGCGGCACACCTCGCGCCGGGCATCGTGACCGGGGGGTACGGGTACGGACTCGTCGCGATGTCCGACGCCGTGCTCGGGACCACCGTGAGCCACGGGGGCGGCTACCCGGGGTTCGGCTCGTACATGGCCTGGCACCCCGGGTCGGGGATCGGGATCGTCGCCCTCGCGAACCTCCGCTACGCCGCCCCGCGGGACGTCGCCGACCGCGCGCTCGCGGCGCTCGTGACCAGCGACGCGGTCGTCCGCCGCCGGGTCCGCCCGGCGGCTCCCACCGAGCGCTTCCGGCCGCTGGTCACGGGGCTGCTTTCGGCGTGGGACGACGCCGTGGCGGACGAGGCGTTCGCGATGAACATGGACCTGGATCAGCCGCGCGACGCGCGTCGCGCCGCGGTCGAGGCCGCAACCACGGCGATCGGCCCGCTCGAGCCCGATCGCGACCGGCCGGACGAGTCCGCGTCGCCGGCGCACCTCGCGTGGTGGCTGCGCGGGCCGGGCGGCTGGCTGCGGGTCGGCATCCTCACGACGCCCGAGCCGCGACCGGCGATCCAGACCCTCGCGCTGCGGATCGTGAAACGCCCGTCCGGAGAGCTGGAGGCCGTCGGCACGGCGATCGCCGCGGCGACGGTCGGCCCCGCACACGTGTGGCCGGCGGACCTCGCGCGCGACCCGGGCCTGGATGTCCGAGCCGTCGATCGGGCATTGGCGGCCGCGGCCGCTCGGTTCGGACCGCTCTCGCTCGGCCTCCCGGTCGAGGGTGACGGCACGACGACGGCGACCTGGGAGCTGTGGCCGGCCGACGACGCCACGGATGCGCCGGCCCGCCGCCTGTCCGGCGCGTCCGCTCCCGCGACGCTCGTCGTCGAGCTGGGGGAGCGGGGAGCGCCACGGAAAGCGGAGGTTCTCGTCGCCGCACGGTCGGCGCCCGTCGAGCCCTGGTAGGCGCTAGCGCCAGAGATCGGGAGACGTGACCGTTCCGCCGGCGGCCCGCGCGAGCCGCTGGAGCACCGCGAACCAGTCGAAGCGGCTGGTGACCTCGGACGCGCGCAGGGTCATCGTCTGATCGGGCGTCACGAGCCGCGGCAGGACGGCGTCGAGGATCGCTTCGACCTCGTCCCGGAACGCGTCGTTGGTGGAGCGGACACCGTCGGCCTGGAGCGCGACGTCCGGCAGCAGCCGCACGACCAGGTCGTACGTACGCGACCACCGGCGCACGAGCGGGAACGCGTCGAACTCGTCGACGCCGCCACACGCCCGAAGGTAGTACGCGTAGTTGTCCATCACGCCGCGGTCGGTCGCGAGGATGTCGGCCTTCCGCGCGAGCTCGAGCTCCTGGCGGACCTGCGACACGAGGACCCACAGCTGGGCCTCGCCGGTCGCACCCTCGTTGATGCCGAGCGGGTTGTCGCGGACGACCTCCCGGCCGAGCTCGACGGAGCGCCCCGCGCGCTGGACCTCCGCGGCGAACGCGAGCAGGGCAGACGTCTTGCGGATCCCGTGCGACCCAATGAACGCGATCTTCGCCGGCCGCGGCCACGTGGGCGACGTCAGGGACGTGGCGTCAGCGCGCGTGCGGGGCATTCGCCAAGGGTAGGCCGGGCGGCCAGCCGCGCACACGCCCGCAGGCGACGGCGTGTCGACCTGGCGGCCGGATAGCGAGGACCGACGCTACAGCGCCTTCACGGCCGCGATGAGATCCGCGAGGCCCTGCTTCGCGTCGGCGAACAGCATCCCGGTCTTCGAGTTCAGGTAGAGCTCGTTGTCGATGCCGGCGTAGCCGCGGCCCATCGAGCGCTTCATCACGATGATGTTCTTCGCGTGATCGACGTCGAGGATGGGCATGCCGGACACGGGCGATCCGGGCCGCCGTGCAGCGGGGTTCGTGACGTCGTTGGCGCCGATGACCAGGGCCACGTCTGCCCGCTCGAACTCCGGGTTGATGTCCTCCATCTCCTTGAGCTGGGGATAGGGGACGTTGGCCTCCGCGAGGAGGACGTTCATGTGCCCGGGCATCCTGCCCGCGACCGGGTGGATTGCGTACTTGACGTCGACCCCGCGGCTCTCGAGCAGCTCGGCAAGCTCCCGAACGGCATGCTGCGCCTGCGCCACGGCGAGCCCGTAGCCGGGCACGACGATGACCGAGCTGGCGTACGCGAGCTGGATCGCCGCATCGTCCATGCCCAGCTCCCGGACGCTGCCGCCGGGGCCCGCGGCCTCGCCGACGGAACCCTCGCCGCCGCCGAACCCGCCGACCATGATGTTCAGGACCGAGCGGTTCATCGCATCGGCCATGAGCTTGGTGAGGATCGCGCCGGAGGCACCCACGAGCGCGCCGGCGATGATCAGAACCGGGTTGCCGAGGACGAAGCCCGCCATCGCGACCGCCGTGCCGGTGAACGAGTTGAGCAGTGAGATGACGACGGGCATGTCCGCGCCGCCGATCGGCAGCGTCATCGTGACGCCGAAGACGAGCGCGGCGAGCAGGATGACGCCCATGACCGGCAGGCTCACGTTGCCGGTCCACAGGTAGAGCGCGCCGATGACCGCGATCGCGGCCAGGCCTGCGGTGACCAGCCGGCCGCCGGGGATCAGCACCGGGCGCGACGGGGTGATCGAGAGGCCCATGAGCTTGCCCGACGCGATGAGCGAGCCCGTGAAGGTGATCGACCCGATGACGATGTCGAGGACGGTCGCCACGTTCACCGTCAGGCCGGGCACGACGTTCGCGCCGGCGAACTTGAGGTAGTCGTCGATCGCGATGAGGGCCGCCGCACCGCCGCCGACCGCGTTGAACAGCGACACCAGCTGGGGCATCGCGGTCATCTTCACCGTCCGTGCGGTGTAGAGGCCGAGGCCCCCACCGAGCGCAATGCCGGCGATGATCACGAGCCAGCCGGCCGCGTTGAAGCCGTCGACCGCTTCGGATGCCTCGGTCGCGGCCGCTTCGGGCTCGAACAGGAGGAGCACCGCCGTCGCGCCGATCGCGATCGCCATGCCGCCGGCGGACACGAGGTTGCCGTTGCGAGCCGTGGCCGGCGAG
>DATFQL010000147.1:0-6404 GCA_035264305.1 Candidatus Limnocylindrales bacterium
GGCCAGGATGGCGGTCAGGGTCCCGCAGGGCCGACCGGGCCGATGGGCCCTCAGGGCCCGCAGGGCCTACAGGGCCTGACCGGCCCCCAGGGACCGCAGGGCCCGGCGGGAGCCGACGGGTTGAACGGGTCTGCCGTGGTCACCGCCGCGGACACCTCGACCATCGTCGACGCCAACGCCATCGTGACGGCGACGGCGACCTGCCCTGCCGGCCACATCGCGATCTCGGGTGGCTTCCTCGAGGCCGGCGCGACGTCGCCGAGCGTGATCGAGAGCCATGCGACAGCGGCGTTCGCCGGCTGGGTTGCGAAGGCGAAGACGCAGGGCAACTCGCAGCAGAGCGTCAGCCTGACGGTCTACGCGTACTGCGTGCCGTCTGCTTGACCGACGCACCGGGAGGCCGGGCACGCCCGGCCTCCCGGTCGACTCGTAAGCTGCTCGGGCGGCTTGGACGTGCCGATGCGGATCGCCGCGCGGCGATCGTCAGCGGCCCTCGGGGAGCGCGCTAGCGCGGGAAGTCGCCGAGCCGGTCGAGGTCGTCAGGCCTCTCGCCGATGCGGCCCGAGACGCGGTTGTCGGCGCCCTCGCCCATGCGGTCGGCATGGCTGTGGGCGCGCTCCCCGGGGGTCTCGACGGCTTCGTCCTCGACGCGCTTGACGGCTTCTGCGTCCGCCTTGCGGCGACGTTCTTCCCACCACGATCGAATGCTCATCGGTGCAGATCCTATCTGCCCCGTTTCGAAAGCGAGGCGCGCGGTAGTTGGACCAGGTCGCGATCGGCGCCCGCCGACCGCGCGAATGCAACGACGAGGAGGAGACCTGAGCCGTCGGGTCACCAGATCGTTGCTGCGGCCGACGTACCCGGGGAGCCGCTCCGAGTCGGAGCCCCGCACCCGCCGGACGCGAACCCCACGAGAGGAGGACCGATGAGTCGTCTGTCCGCGGCCGTCGGCGTCCTGCTTGCCGCCTTCGTCATCGCGACCCTCGCGGTGTCCGCGGCGCCAGGCGCCGGCCGGCCGCTCTACCTCAACCCGCACGCGGGGATCAACGCCCGTGTGAACGACCTGCTCCATCGCATGACCCTCGAGGAGAAGGTCGGCCAGATGGACCAGATCGTGATCGGAAAGCTCCGCGACACGACCCCGCCCGCGAACGGGGACTGCAACAACGCGGGCGGCAACAACGACCCGTTGCAGACGACCTGCCTCCAGCGGACCCTGATCGATCACAAGACCGGCTCGATCCTTTCCGGCGGGACCGACAACCCCATCGAAAACACCGGGCGAGGCTGGGCCGAGCAGTACAACACGATCCAGCACTACGCGGTCGAGCACTCGCGCCTGCACATCCCGGTGATCTACGGCGTCGACGCCGTGCACGGCTTCGGGCACCCGTGGGAGGCCACGCTGCTCCCGCAGTCGCTCGGGATGGGCGCGACCTGGGACACCGACCTCGCGCGGGCCGCCGGGGCCGCGACGCGGCACCAGCTGCTCGCGACGGGCGGGAACTGGAACTTCGCGCCGGTGCAGGACCTCGCACGTGACAACCGCTGGGGCCGCTACTACGAGACCTGGGCTGAGCAGCCCGCGCTCGCCGCGGCACTCGGCGCAGCGAACGTCCGCGGCATGCAGGGCGGCGGCTTCGACTCGCCGCAGGTCGCCGCGACGGTGAAGCACTTCGCCGGCTACTCGCAGTCGATCAACGGCCACGACCGGGTCGAGGCGCAGCTGCCGATCCGCTACCTGCAGGATGTTTTCCTGCCCTCGTACGCGGGCGGGATCGACGCCGGCGCCGCGACCGTGATGGTCGACTCCGGCTCGATCAACAACGTGCCCGCCACCTCGTCGCACTTCCTGCTCACGGAGGAGCTGCGGCACCGGCTCGGCTTCAGGGGCGTCGTGATCAGCGACTACGGCGACGTGCCTGCGCTGCAGAGTGCGTACCACGTCGCGGCCGACTTCCCGACCGCGATCGCGAAGGCCGTCAACGCGGGGATCGACGTCAGCATGACCCCGTTCGATTACGTCGGCTGGAACAACGGCCTGATCCAGGACGTCCACCGCGGGCTCGTTTCCGAGCGGCGGATCGACCAGTCGGTGAAGCGGATCCTGCGGCTGAAGTTCCAGCTCGGCCTCTTCGACCACCCGTACGTCGACCCGGACGGGGCCGATGCTGCGGTCACGGCCAATCGCGACCTTGCGAAGCAGGCCGCCGACGAGTCGATCACCCTGCTGCGCAACCAGAACAACGCGCTTCCGCTCTCGACGGGCGCCAGGCTCGTCGTCACCGGCCCCGGCGCCGACTCGGTGACGCGCCAGCTGGGCGGGTGGAGCGTCAGCTGGCAGGGTGTGTTCGACCCGGGCAACCACGTCTGCTGCATGGGCCCGCCCGACCAGATCCCTCCGGCCACCACGGTGCTCGCGGGAATTCGGAGCGCCGACCCGAACGCGGTCTTCGCCCCCGACCAGGCTTCGGCGGTCGCGGCGATGGCCTCGGCGGACGCTGGCGTCGTGGTCGTGGGTGAGCGGGCATACGCGGAAGGCCTCGGCGATCGGCCGGATCCCGTGCTGCCCGCCGACCAGCAGGCGCTGATCGCCGCGCTCGAGGCGACCGGGAAGCCGGTGATCATCGTCGTGATCGCGGGGCGGCCGCTCGGGTTCGGCCCGGATTCGATCGTCAACGGCTCGGCCGCGATCCTGATGGCCTACCTGCCCGGTATCGAGGGCGGCTCGGCCGTGGCCGACGTGCTGTTCGGCCGCGTCAACCCGAGCGGCCACCTGCCGGTCACCTGGCCGTCGGCGTCCGACCACAACGCCGGCGACTTCGACAGCGGCGGCCCGTCGACGCCTGGCGACCAGCCGAAGTTCTTCGACCAGCTGCCGGGGACGAACTCCGGGCAGGGCTCCGGTTACAACCCGCGCTGGTCGTTCGGCTTCGGCCTGTCGTACACGACGTTCGCGACAAGCAGCCTCTCGGTGACGGGCTCGGTGTCGCGGCACGGCAGCGCGACGGCGACCTTCACCGTCGCCAACACCGGCGCGCGCGCCGGTGCGACAGTCGTGCCCGTCTACGTGAGCCAGCCGGTGAGCACGCTCGTCGTGCCGCCACGGCGGCTCGTCGGCTGGGTGCGGGTCGAACTCGCGGCAGGCGAGTCCCGGACGGTGCACGTGTCGTTCCCCGTCTCGCAGCTCGCGCTGACGACCGGGGATATCGATGCCTCCGGTCGTCGTGCCGTCGAACCCGGCGCCTACCAGGTGCGTGTCGACTCGATGACGGCCAACTTCACGGTCCACTAAAGCGCTGCCGAGGAGGCGGGGCCTTTGGGTCCCGCCTCCTCGTCAACCGTCGATCGGGACGTGGCCCGGCTGCGAGGAGACGCGCTCGAGCCACGCGCGGATCCGCAGGTACGTCTCGAGGTCGAAACCGCCCTCTTCGGCGACGTGTGTGTAGGCGTAGAGCGCGAGGTCTGCGAGCGTCATCGAGTCGCCGACGAGCCACTCCCGGCCCTCGAGGTGCCGCTCCATCGCGTCGAGCGCGCGGGTACCGCCGTCGTGCCAGCCCGGAAGCCGCTCGCGGGCCTCGTCGGGCCGGCCGGAGTAGGCGAGCCAGAACCGCGCCACCGCGATGTTCGGCTCGTGGTCGTACTGCTCGAAGAACATCCACTGCAGCACCTGAGCGCGCTCGTACGGGTCGTCGGGCACGAAGCGTGTGCCCTCGCCGAAGTACCAGAGGATCGCGCCCGACTCGCCGAGCGAGCGCCCGTCGTCGAGCACGAGCGTCGGGACGCGCAGTGACGGGTTGAGCCCACCCAGAACCTCCGGCCGGTTCGAGCGATCGACGACGTCCATCGTCCGCCGTTCGTACTCGAGCCCGAGGTGCGCGAGCAGCAGCCGCACCTTGTAGCAGTTGCCCGAGACCGGGCTGTCGTAGAGCAGCACGCCGCGAGACTAGTCGCCGGCCGGCCTGCGTCTCACGGCTCGACCAGGACCTTGATCGCCTCGCGCTCGTCCATCGCGCGGTAGCCGTCGGGCACCTCGTCGAGCCCGATCACGCGGTCGAAGACCCGGCCGGGCTCGATCGTCCCGTCGAGGACGTCCGGCAGCAGCTCCTCGATGTACGCGCGCGCGGGCGCGGGGCCGCCCGCGATGGTGACGTTGTCGAAGAACGTCCGCACCGCCTCCGGAATCGAATCCTCCTGGGGCAGCCCGACCCGCCCGACGGCACCGCCGGGCCGCGGGATCCCGACGGCGGTGTGGGTCGACTCGCCGTACCCGACGCACTCGAGGACGGCGTGTGCGCCGAGGTCGTCCGTCATTTCGCGGACGCGCTCGACCGCCTCCTCACCTCGCTCGCTGACGACATCCGTCGCCCCGAACTCCTTAGCCAGCGCGATCCGGTCCGGATGACGCCCGAGGATGACGATCTGCTCGGCGCCGAGGCGCTTGGCGGCGATCACGCCACAGAGCCCGACGGCGCCGCCGCCGACGACCGCCACGGACGTCCCGGGACCGACGTTCGCGGCGCGGGCCGCGTGGTGTCCCGTCGCCATCACGTCCGAGAGCGTCAGCAGCGAAGGCATCAGCTCGCTGTCCTCGCCGACAGGGAGGACCACCAGCGTGCCGTCGGCCTGGGGTACGCGCACCGCCTCGCCCTGCCCGCCGTCGACGCCGTCGGCGCCGTACCTGCCTCCGCGCAGGCACGAGGGCTGCAGCCCTGCTCGGCAGAAGACGCACGTGCCGTCCGACCAGACGAAGGGCGTGACGACGAGGTCGCCCGGCTTCATCGTGCGGACGTCGGCGCCGACGTCCTCGACGACGCCGATGAACTCGTGGCCCATGCGACGACCGGTGTCGCTGGGCTCCATCTGGTTGTAGGGCCAGAGATCGCTCCCGCAGATCGCGGAACGCGTCACCGCCACGAGGGCGTCGGTCGGCTCGACCAGGGAGGCGTCCGGAACGCTCTCGACGCGGACGTCGTGGGCGCCGTACATCACGGTTGCTCGCATGGGCTCTGGTTACCTCCTGTTCACGGGAGTAATCGCGAGCGACGAGGAGGGCGACCATGCACGTTACGAGGAACGGCATCGACACCGCGCCGGGACCCGAGGACTGGTTCACGGGGGCGGTCTACATCGACTCCGTCGCAGCCCCTGCGGGCGGATCGCGGCTGAGCGCGAGCAGCGTCCACTTCACCCCGGGCGCGCGCACCGCTTGGCACACGCACCCGAACGGCCAGACGATCCACGTGACCGAAGGCATCTGCCTCTGTCAGAGCCGCGGCGGCCCGATCGACGTGATCCGGCCCGGCGACCGCGTGTCCTTCGAGCCGGGCGAAGAGCACTGGCACGGCGCGACGCCGAACCGCTTCATGACCCACCTCGCGCTGCTGGAGGTCGACGACCAGGGCCACCCGGCGACCTGGGGCGACCAGGTCAGCGACGAGGAGTACGGGAAGGCGCCGCCGATCGAGGGCTGACTCGCGGGTCGGGCCGCGAGGTCCGGGTGGGTGCTCGCCGCCACTAGTGCGCTCGGCGTCTGACGCGGGCACAATCGACGGCGATGATCACAGACGCGCACGTGCTCGCCTACCGCGAGGAGGGCTGGTTCGTGCTCGAGGACGCAGTCGACCGGGATTCGCTCGAAGTGCTGCGGCGCGAGTGTCGACGATTCATGGACGAGCGCGACGCGGAGATGGACGCCGCCGGAACCGACGTCATCGGGCTCGATCGGCGCGGTCAGCGCTACTTCGTCAACGACTGCTCGACGCGCAGCGACGCCCTTCGGGACTTCCTGCGCGGCGCATCTATGCGCGAGGTCTGCCGCGCGACCGTTGGCGACGATGCGTATCTCTTCAACGACCAGTTCGTCGTCAAGGGCACCGACGGTGAGACGCGCTTTTCGTGGCATCAGGACGGGGGCTACATCCCGTACGAGCACCCGCTGTACGTCACATGCTGGATCGCGCTCGACGACGTCGACGAGACGAACGGGACGGTATACGTTCTCCCATACGACCGCGCCGGCACGCGTGACGTCGTACCGCACCGGCGCGACCCCAGGACCAACGACATGGTCGGCTACTTTGGCGACGATCCGGGAGTGCCCGCGATCGTCCGCGCGGGCAGCATCGTCTGTTTCTCGAGCACCGTCTTCCACCGCAGCGGGGGAAACACGACCGACCGCTTGCGCCGCGTCTACGTGGCCCAGTACTCCCCGGAGCCGATTCTCGACGAAGAGGGCCGCTCACCGCGACACCAGGCTGTGCCGGTGCTCCGCGCGGGCGTGGAGGTCGCGTGAGCCTCACGCAGTACTACACCGCGACGAGCCTCGACGGATTCATCGCCGATGCGGACAACTCGCTCGAGTGGCTGTTCAAGCAACAGCAGGACCGCGAGGGGCCGCTCAA
>DATFQL010000148.1:0-3124 GCA_035264305.1 Candidatus Limnocylindrales bacterium
ATCGCCGGGGACCTCCTGCCTGCCGACATCGTCGTCCTCGATCGCGTCGTGTGCTGCTATCCCGACATGGCCGGCCTCGTCGCGGTGGCCGCCGGTCACACCCGCCGACGCCTCGGGCTCGTGCTGCCCCGCGACGATCCATGGGTGCGCGCGGTGGTCGCGGTGTCGAACGGCTGGAACCGCCTGCGGGGCGACCCGTTCCGCTTCCACGCGCACCGCACGACGGCGGTCGAAGGGGTGGTCACTGCGGCGGGGCTCGTCGCGCGCTCTTCGCACCGGGGCGTGTTCTGGCAGTCGCTCGTCTTCGAGCGCGTCGGCGCCTGACGCGCCAACCGGCGTTCCGAATCGGCCATGCTTCGCGGTCCACGACCTGAACGGAGGCCTCCGATGGATGAGCGCTCATTCGTCCCGTCACCCGCCGAACGCCCGGTGGGCGGCGCGCCGACCCTCGCCGGCCCAGCCGCGGGCTCGCCGCTCGCCGACCCGCGCGCGCTGTCGATCCTCACGACCGAGCACTGGAGCCTGCTGACCGCCCGATCGCTCGTCTATAACGAGGCATTCGCGCGCGCGGGCATGTTCCTCAGCTTCCTCGCAGCGTCGCTCGTCGCGATCGGCCTCATGTCCGCCGCGATGGGGTTCTCGCCCGGGTTCCTGTCCGTTGCGATCCTCATCCTCGGGCTCGACCTGTTCATCGGCCTCGTGACCGCGGGGCGCGTCTCGACCGCCACAGCCGAGGACATCCGGATGCTTCAGGGGATGAACCGGCTGCGGCACGCGTACCACGAGACGGTGCCGGGCCTCGAGCGGTACTTCATCACCGGGCAGTACGACGATGTCGCCGGGGTGTTCCAGCTGTACCAGGCCGATGTCGACCTGCACTCCCGGGGGTCGATCCTCCACGGCTTCACCACGGTGGTCGGGATGGTCGCGGTGATCGACGCCGCGCTGACGGGCGTGCTTGCCGCGGTCGTCGCGCTGCTGGCGACGGGCGCGGGCGCCGCGTCGGTGATCGCGGGCCTGGTGGCGTTCGGCGTGGCCCTCCTCATCGGGATTGCGTCGGTCATTCGCTCCACCGAGGCGATGGCGGAAGGCCTGCGCGCCGAGTTCCCCACCCCACCGCCGGCCGGGTCGTGATGCGGCGGGTGCCATGAGCCTGCACTCGCCGGACCGCGCTGGCCGGGTCGAGGTCGTGTGCGGGCCGATGTTCGCGGGGAAGACCGAGGAGCTGCTACGGCGCGTCCGTCGCGCGGTCATCGCCCGGCGCCGCGTCGTGGTCATCGGCCACGCGCTCGATACTCGCCACGGCGCGGACCGCGTGGCGTCACACGTCGGGCTCGACTTCCCGGCCCTCGCCGCGGCCGTCCCGGACCAGGTCGAGGCGCTCGTCCCCGACGACGCCGAGGTCGTGGCGATCGACGAGGCGCAGTTCTTCGGGGTCGGTCTCCTGCCCGTCGTTGCCCGCCTTGCGGATCGCGGCCTGGTCGTCATCGTCGCCGGGCTGGACGTCACGTTCGACGGGGAGCCGTTCGAGCCGCTGCCGTCGCTGATGGCGCTCGCCGAGCGCGTCGACAAGCTGACGGCGATCTGCCTCGTCTGCGGGGAGGAGGCCGTGTTCCACGTCAAGGTCGCCGGCACGCCGGCCGGTGCCGAGGCGCTGACGGCCGCGAACGTCGGCGGCACGGAGACATACCAGGCACGCTGCCGGCGTCACGTGCCCTGGTCAGGTGCCGCAGGAGCCCGCGATGCCCGCCGATGAGGGCGAGCCGACCGAGGCGATCGACCACTACCCGAACGGGAACGTGCGCTTTCGCGGCCAGTCCCTCGGCGGGGAGATGCACGGTGACTGGACGTTCTACCGCGCCGACGGCTCGGTCATGCGTACGGGCCGCTTCGACCGCGGCCGGCAGGTCGGTGTGTGGAAGACGTTCAGCCGAGCCGGCGCGCTGGTGAAGGAGACCGACTTCGGCACGTAGCCCGTTCGGCCGGAAATCGGCGACCGGCGCATCCTTGCGCCATGTCGTCGGCAGGACTCGACCGGCTGCTCGCCGCGCTGATCGTCGGTCTCGGTGCGACGGGCGCGCTGAGCCTCGTCTCGGGCGACCCGGCAGATGCCTGGGTGTTCGTCGCGCACGACCTCCTGGCGGCTGCCCTCCTCGCGGGCGTGGTCGTCAAGCTCGCGCGATCCGTGCCTCGCGCGGTCCGCGCTCGACGCTGGTCTCGCCTCGCGGTTGCCGCGCTCGTCACGACGGCGTCCGTCGCCTCGCTCGTCGGAGGCTTCCTGTGGGTCCTCGGCGCGTCCATCATCTGGGTCGACCTCGGGGTCATCCGCTGGAGCCTCCTCACCGTGCACGCGGTCGCCGGCCTCGCGCTCCTCCCGCTCGTCCTCGTCCACCTGCTGCCGCGCCGATGGCGGATCCTTCGGCCTCGCACCCGCCGAACGCTGTCGGATCCCGGGCCGGCCGTCACCGCTCGAATCTCCCGCCGGGCCCTGCTCGTGGGCGGCGCCTACGGGGCGGTGTCGGTCCTCCTCGTGGGCGCGGCGGCAACCGTGGACACGCTTCGCGGCGGCGCCCGGCGCTTCACCGGCTCGCGCTGGCTCCCTGCGGGTCCGCCCGGCGTGCCAACCACGTTCCTGGGCGAACCGACGCCGTCCGTGGACCTGGCCGCCTGGCGGCTCCGCGTGAGCGGCCGCGTCGCGCGTGACGTGGCGGTCGACCTCGACGGCCTCGCGCGACTCGCCACTCGCGACGTGACGGCGGTCCTCGACTGCACCTCCGGCTGGGCGGTCGAGGCGACGTGGACGGGCGTCCCGCTGGCCGACGTCCTTGCACTCGCCGGCGCCGCACAGGACGCCGCTCGTGTCGACATCGTCTCGGTCACCGGCTGGCGGGCATCACTCGCGCGGGACGACGCCGAACGATGCCTCCTCGCCTGGGCCGAGGGACGGCAGCCGATCTCCGCCGCGCATGGCGCACCGCTGCGGCTCGTCGCTCCGGATCGCCGCGGGCTCGACTGGGTGAAGTGGATCCACCGGATCGAGGTCGCCTGAGACGGAGAGCTAGTGAATCGTCTCGGGCTCGGTCACGGTTTCGACGACGTCGAACGCGCCCTCGGCGAGGACGTC
>DATFQL010000149.1:0-10174 GCA_035264305.1 Candidatus Limnocylindrales bacterium
ACAGCCGCCGCCACCCGCGGCGTGCCGGGTTCAGCCTTCAGGCATCGAGTGCCTGGCCCTCGACGCAGCATGCGACGACGCCGAGCGCACCGAGGCGGTCGACCGTCGGACGCCGCCGGACGGTCCAGGCCGCGACGACCAGTCTCGCCGCCTGGGCCTGCTCGACCGAGGCTGCGGTGATCGAGCCCCAGCGCACCGACACGCCGGAGCACCCAAGCCCCACGGCGAACGACAGCGTGGCCGGGGTCAGCTCCTCGGCATTGAGCCATCGGGTCCAGCCCGGCAGCAGCTCGCGAACGGCGGCCAGCGTCGTGCCGTCGAACGACGACACCACCGCCCGTTGCGGCGACTCGCCGCGCGCCGTGCGAAGCACCGACGCGGTGGCGGCGCCGTGCGCATCGCCTTTCAGCTCGACGTCGAGGAAGGCATCGGCGGGCAGAGCCTCGACGACCGCCCAAAGCGACGGGATCCCGGCGAGGGCGAGCTCGGCCGCATCGAGCGCGTCGACGCGTCCCGGCCGGCGTTGGACGCGCCGCAGCGTCTCGTCGTGCAGCAGCACGGGCACGCCGTCCCGGCTCAGCCGGACGTCGAACTCGACACCGTCGCACTGCGGGATGCGGGTCGCGGCCACGAGTGCCTCGAGGGAGTTCTCGGGTGCGACGCGCCAGTCGCCACGGTGCGCGAGCAGCAGCGGGCGGCGCCGTCGTTCGTCCGACCGCTCCGCCACAGGGGGTTCAGCCGACGCGCAGGTGGGCGGCGACGCCGACGTGATCCGACGGGTAGAGGGTCGGGTCGCCCACGGCGGGCCGATCGGCGAACATCCGGGCATCGTCGACCGCGAGCCGGCCGCGGACCCAGATGTAGTCGAGGCACGACGGGTCGCCGTCCGTGTCCATCGCAGGCGCCTGAAGACCGGACGGCCATGTGACGCCGGGATCCTCCCCGTTCGCCTCCGCGTACGCCGAGCGGAACCCGGCGTCCCGCATCCGACGCGCGGCCGCGTCCCCGGGCGAGGCGTTGAAGTCGCCGACGACAACGATCGCGTCATCGCCCGTGCCCTCGTCGAGCCACGCGAGCAGCGCGGCCGCCTGCGCATCGCGGGCGTCGTCATCGGTCGGCACATGGTGGAGGTGGGTCACGACGAAGGCGAGCCGCCTGCCGCCCGGCAGCTCGACGGCGACCCGGTGGGCCGCTCGCTGGAGGCCGAGATCGAGACGCTGCGGGTCGCTCGCCACGAGCGGCTGCCTCACGAGCAGGCTATTGCCGTACTCGGGGCGGCCGGCCCAGCCGCGCACGACCTCGTATCGGGCCGCTCCCGCCGCGCCGAGGAGGCGGTCCTGCTGCATCGGATAGACGACCTCCTGGAGCCCGATGAGGTCCGGCTGGAGCGCCGCCATGTCGGCGAGGAGCAGCGGGAGCCGCTCCTCCCAGCGGTCCGCAAGGTTGAGGATGTTCAGGGTCGCGACGAGCAGGCGGTCCAAAGGGGACGTCTCCGGGGCGTTGGGGCGGCGGTCAGGGGATGGCGGGGGTCGACTCGCCCGTCGGCAGCCGGTTCGCCTCGCGCCGTTCCACGGGTGACGCCGGTTCGGGACGTGCGTCAGGTGCCGGCAGCAGCTGCGGGTCTGGACGGAGCGGCAGCTCGACATGGAAGCTCGAGCCCCTCCCCTCCTCCGAGTCCACCCAGATCCGCCCGCCGTGCCCGCGGACGACGTGGCGCGCGATGGACAGGCCGAGACCCGTCCCGCCGCCGCGGACGCGGGCGCGGTCGACCTTGTAGAAGCGCTCGAAGACGCGGGCGCGGTCCGCCTTGGCGATGCCGATGCCGTGATCCGTGACCGACGCTCGTGCGGCATCTCCTTCGCGTCGGACGGCGACACGGACCTCCCCGCCGTCGGCGCTGAACTTCACCGCGTTGTGGACGAGGTTGATGAACACCTGCTCGAGGCGCTCCTCGTCTCCGCGAATCGTCGGCATGCCGGGCTGGACCTCGACGGCAATCGTGACGCCCTGCCGGTCGGCGAACAGCCGCAGCCGCTCGGCGGATGCCTCCGCGAGCCGCCCGAGATCCACGTCGTCATGCAGCCGCAGCTGGCTGCCGCCCTCGATCCGCGCGAGATCCAGCAGCTCGCTGACCATCTGGACGAGGTGACCCGTCTCGACCTCGACCTTCGCGATCCGCTCCCGCATGCGTGCGGGGACATCCGCCCGCTCGGCGTCCCGTGCGAGAGTCTCGGCGAGCAGGCTCACGGTCGAGAGCGGGGTGCGCAGCTCGTGGCTCAGGTTGTCGATGAACTCGGTGCGGATCTGGCGCAGCCGGCGCAGCTCCGTCTCGTCCTCGAGCACGATGACGAGGTCTCCTGATGCACGGCGAGTCGCCCGGACCGCGAGCTGGCGTGGCTCGCCATCGCCCGTACGGAGGTCGGCGGACAGGGCGGGCCCGGGGTCGAGGCCGGCGAGGGAGGCCTCCAGCCGGGCGTCGAGGAACGTCTCCACGACCGATCGACCGATCAGGCGCCCGGGCGCGACGTCCAGCAGCAGGTGCGCCCGCTCGTTCGCCGCGGCGACCCGGCCCGAGACGTCGAACTCGATGAGGCCCACCGGCAGGAGGTCGAGGAGCGGCGGGCTCGCCGCGTCCACGGTGGATGGGCCCGCGGTGTCCGCCGGGACAGCACGATCGCCGAGTGCCGCGCGTAAGCCGTCGATCTCGTCGGCGCGGCGACGCATGACCACGAGCGCCGCGAAGAGCGCAAGCGCGAGCCCGCCGATCGGGATCACGACGAGGGGGTCCACGGCGCGAGGATCGCACAGGCAGGTGCGGACGCGCGAGGTCGCGCGCGGCGACCGCCGGGTCTGCGCCTCGTGGGCGCCTCGTGAGCGCCTCGTCAGCCGCCTGACCGTGCGCCCGTCATCGGGCGCGACGGACGTCAGGCCCGGCCGTCGTTCCCGACGTGGCTCCGGTTGCCGCCGCGAACGGCGCGACGAGGCCCGCGTAGACCGCGGGCGGGAATGCATGGCGGAGCGCCGTGACGTGCCCCAGCCTCGCAGCAAGCCGTCGAAGCCTGGTCGCGGCAGCGGCGGTCAGGCCGTCGACCGGGACCGCCCCCGCCACGTCGCGTTCGGCAAGCAGGGCCGAGATCCGGAGCGCCTCGTCCTCCTCCCGGTCGAGCGACTCCGGCCACGGCCGGTCGGCGCCATCGATCCCCTGCGACGCGCGGACGAACGCGACAAGCTCGCCGTGCGTGAGGCTGGCCATCCGCTCTCGGACCGCGAGCACGCCCTCCCCGTTCGGACCGTAGCGTGGCTGGTCGAGGCTCGCGTCCCACGCACGGAGAAGCCGGTCACGAGCACGCCCGCGGAACGGCTCCGCGAGCAGGTCGTCGAGGAACGGCGCGAGCACGAGCTCCGCCGCGACGCCGAGCAGGCCCTCGCGCAGCCCGACCTGTGCCCAGCGATCGGGCGGCACGCGCTGCACGAGCGCGGCCTCGGCCTTCGCAAACGCCGCCCGGGCCTCGGGCGCGAGGAACCGCTGGACGGTGGCGAGGAACGCGATCGGGGGCGGTTCGGCGGCCGCGAGGCGGTCGAGCTCGTCGTGGTTGAGCTTCTCGACGCGCGCCAGGAACCGCGCCAGCCGCTCCGCCGGGTCGCCGCGGAAGAGATCGGGACGCGTGGAGGCGCGGCGCGGCGTGGCCGGGCGCGACGACCCGCGGGCTGCGCGCGGCCGATAGCCGGGGCGACGGGCGCTCCCCCTGCGGGCGTGCGTGACGGCGGTGAGCCCCAGCCGCTCGGCGTCGTACCGGGCGCGGAGGGCTGTGTCGCTCAGCCAGTCGTGCGCGACGTTGATCCGCTTCGCCCGGTCAAGGGCGGCGGCGTCGCCCGCCACGTCGGGGTGATGGCGCTTGAGCAGGGCCCGCCACGCCAGGTCGATCGCCTCAGGCGAGGCGTCGACGTCCACCTCGAGCCGGGCATAGAGATCGTCGTCCGGGAGGAGGCCGCCGGGCACGCGTGAGGTTCGATCCTACGCGCCGACGGCGACGGCGAGCGGGGCGCGGCCCTCGAGGAACGCGGTGACCTCGTCCAGTGGGCGAACGCCGCGCTCGCCGGTTGCGCGGTTCGTCACCTCGACGCCGCCTGCCGCAAGCGATCGGGGGCTGACAGTGAGGATCCACGGCATTCCGAGCATCTCGGCGTCGGTGAACTTGACGCCGGGCGACTCCTCGCGGTCGTCGTACAGGATCTCCCGGTCGGGACCAGCGGCCTTCGCGCGCTCGTACAGGCGCTCGGCCACCTCGACCACCTGGGGGTCCTTGTTGCCGCCGATCGCGACCAGATGGGCCGGATAGGGGGCAACCTCCTCGGGCCACGCGATGCCCTTCTCGTCGTGGTGCGCCTCGACGACGCATGCCACGTTGCGCCCGAGCCCGATGCCGTACGAGCCCATCACGATCGGGTGACGCTCGCCGTCCTCGCCGAGATACTCGGCGCCGAGCGCGGCCGTGTACTTCGTCCCGAGCTTGAAGATGTTCCCGACCTCGATCCCGTTGCGCAGGATGACGCGGCCGCCGCACTGGGGGCAGGCGTCCCCTTCGCGCACGGTCGCGATGTCGGTGACGAGGTCCGGCGTGTAGTCGCGCGGCACGTTCACGTTCCGCAGATGCCACCCGACCCGGTTGGCGCCGGCGACGAGGTTGGGGCTCCTCGTCGCGAGCTCGTCCACGACGACGACCGCGTCGCGCGCGCCGATCGGTGAGCCGTAGCCAGGCTCCATGCCGCGGGCGCGGATCTCCTCGACCTGCGCCGGCCGGATGCCGCCGACGGCCTCGATCGCATTGACGAGCTTCGTCTCGTTGACCTCGTAGTCGCCACGCACGATCGCAACGACGAACCGGCCGTCGCCCGTGACGAAGAACGTGGCCTTCGCGGTGCGGGTGACGGGGATCTCGAGGAACGTCGCCAGCGCCTCGATCGTCGTCACGCCCCGCGTCTCCACCTCCTCGATCGAGTGGGCCTCCTCGGCGTCGGGCTCGTCGGCGACCGTCGGCGCGATCTGGCGGTTCGACGCGTAGCCGCACGCCTCACACAGGACGAGCACGTCCTCGCCCGCGGCGTTGAGGACCATGAACTCGTGGGCGAGCGAGCCGCCCATCATCCCGACGTCGGAGCTGACGGCGATCGCCTCGAGCCCCAGCCGCTCGAAGATCCGCGTGTACGCGGCGTGGTGCGCCCAGTAGGCGGCGTCCAGACCTGCCTCGTCCCGGTCGCAGCTGTACGAGTCCTTCATGACGAACTCGCGGACGCGGATGAGCCCGCCGCGCGACCGTGGCTCGTCGCGGAATTTCGTCTGGAAGTGGTAGACGATGAACGGCAGCTGCCGATAGCTCCTCACGATGTCGCGCAGCAGGTCGGCGACGACCTCCTCGTGCGTCATGGCGAGCACCATGTCGCGCTCGCCGCGGTCCTTGAACCGCGCCATCTCCGGCCCGATCGCGTCGTACCGCCCGGTCTCCCGCCACAGATCCGCGGGGTGGACGACGGGCATCTCCATCTCCTGGCCGCCGATCGCGTCGAGCTCCTCGCGGATGACCTGCTCCACGCGCTTCGTCGCCCGGAAGCCCAGCGGCAGCAGCGAGTAGATGCCGGCGCCGAGCTGGCGCACGTACCCCGCGCGCAGAAGCAGGCGATGCGACGGCATCTCCGCGTCGGCCGGGTCGTCGCGGAGCGTGGCGAAGAACAGGTGGGACAGGCGCATGGCGCGAAGGATACCGGTGGGGCCTGTCAGCACGATGACTCGCGCCGGTCAACGGATGTACCGCCGACTTGTTAACGGTTGGCTATGCTGGGCCGCGCGTATCCCGCCGCCCTGCCCGAGCGTGCACTGAAGGAGCCGTTCCATCGAAGGCGTGACCTTGTCGCTGGTCGCCATCGTCGCGCTGGCCATCGCGTTCGACTACATCAACGGATTCCACGACACCGCGAACGCGATCGCGACCTCCGTCGCGACCCGCGCCCTCCGGCCGCAGCACGCCCTGCTCATGGCGGCAGCGTTCAACTTCATCGGCGCGTTCGCCGGCACGGCCGTCGCGAAGACGATCGGCGCCGGGCTGGTCGACGAGGAGACGACGACCCAGGCGATCGTCGCGGCCTCGCTGATCGGGGCCATCACCTGGAATCTCATCACCTGGTGGCTCGGCCTGCCGAGCTCCTCGAGCCACGCGCTGATCGGCGGGCTGCTCGGAGCCACGATCGCCGGGGTCGGGTTCGGGGCGATCAACGTCGAGGGGGTGATCAACAAGGTCCTGATCCCGCTCGTGTCCTCGCCGGTGATCGGCTTCGTCGGCGCGTTCGTGCTCATGGTCGCGCTGAGCTGGCTCGTCTACGTGCTCACGCGACGCGCGGACGGGCCTGATCGCCGGTTCCTGTCCAACGTGTTCCGGCGACTCCAGGTCTTCTCCGCGGGGTTCATGGCCTTCGCGCACGGCTCCAACGACGCCCAGAAGACGATGGGGATCATCACGCTCGCCCTGTTCAGCGCGGGCGTCATCGACACGGTCGAGGTCCCGTTCTGGGTCATCGTCGTCTCGGCCACCGCGCTCTCGCTGGGAACGGCCATCGGCGGCTGGCGGATCATGCAGACGATGGGCCACCGTGTCGTCGAGCTGGAGCCGATCCACGGGTTCGTTGCCGAGTCGACGGCGGCGTCGATCATCTATGGAGCCGCCCACTTCGGGATCCCGGTATCGACCACCCAGGTCATCTCGAGCGCGATCATGGGCGTGGGCTCGAGCCGCGGCCTGCGCGGCGTGAAGTGGGGCGTCGCGCGCCGGATCCTGTTCGCCTGGATCCTCACGATCCCCGCCGCCGGCCTGTTCGGCGGCCTCACCTGGTATGTCCTCAACCTGATCGGCTTCGGATGAGCCGCACCGCCTAACCCGGAGGCCGTCGATGGTCCGCCTGATCCCCCGCGACGAGAAGTTCTACGACCTGTTCATCAAGGACGGCGAGAACCTGCTCGAGGCTGCCCGGAGCCTCGAGGCCATGGTCAACAGCTATGACCGGCTCGACGAGCGGGTCGCCGAGATCCAGGCGCTCGAGAAGGTCGGCGACCAGATCGACGACGAGCTCCTGGCGCGGCTCAAGAGGAGCTTCATCACGCCGTTTGACCGGGAGGACATCCACGAGCTCGTCGTCCACCTCGATGACGTCGTGGACGGCATTCAGGCGACGGCGGAGACGTTCATCATCTACGGCATCACGCAGCCGGACGATGACGTGAAGCAGCTGGTCGGCCTCCTGTCCGGGCAGGCGGCGCAGTTGCTCGAGGCGCTCACCAAGCTCGAAGGCAAGCGTGACGTCGCGCCGCACCTCCACCTCGTCCACGAGCTGGAGCACAAGGCCGACGGGCTGTCGCGAGCAGCGATCGGCCGGCTCTTCCGCGACGGCACGGATCCCCTCGAGGTGATCAAGCTGCGCGACCTGTACACGGCGATCGAGGACACGATCGACGCCGCCGAGGACGCGGCAGAGGTCATCGAGCGGATCCTCGCCAAGAGCTGAGGCCGGGTCGCTGCTGCCGGACGGACGCCCGTGCGTAGCGCGGCCGTAGCGGCTGGCCGCCATCATCGGGGGCAGCGGCGGCACATGATCCGCCGAGTTAACGAGGTGGAGCCGCCGTGGAACGTCCTGACGAGCCTGCCGCCGCGTCGGAACCGCTGCCCGTCGCGGCGACTCCCGTGCGTGGCGCGCCGACCGAACTCACGGACCCCAGGGTCATCACGATCCTGAGCACCGAGCACTGGAGCCTGCTGACGGCGCGATCGCTCGTCTACAACGAGACCTTCACCCGTGGCGCCATGTTCCTGACGCTGCTGTCGGCCTCGCTCGTCGCCCTCGGGTTCGTGTACCAGGGCGGCGGCGGCCCTGAGTTCCTCAGCGTCGTGGTCGCGGTGCTCGCCCTCGACCTGTTCGTGGGACTCGCGACCCTCGGCCGGATCATGGGTGCGAGCGCCGAGGAGTTCCGGACGTTGCAGGCGACGGCGCGCATCCGGCACGCGTACCTCGAGATCGCCCCGCTCGTCGCGCCGTACCTGTCGACCGCGACATCCGATGACCCGGACAGCGTGCTCGAGGTCTACGGCCAGGAGCTCGGCGGCGAGGTGAGCGTGCTCCTCAACCTGGGGCATGGCCTCACGACGATGCCCGGCATGATCTCCGTGCTCGACGCGGCGCTGCTCGGGGGTCTGGTCGGCTCCGTCATGGTCGCGATCGGCGCCGAGGCCCGGCTTGCCCTCGTCCTCGGGATCGGCAGCGGCATCGCCGCGCTCTTCGCGTTCATGGTCTACGGGATCCGCACCTTCTCCAGCCTCAACCGCTTCAGCGAGGTCCGCTTCCCGCGCCCGAGCGTGCCGACGAACCCGCCCCGATGAGGTTCAGCGCTTGCGCGCGAGCGTCATCCCATCCGCGACGGGCAGCAGCACGGGGGTGACCCGCTCGTCGTCCCGGACCAGCTCGTTCACGGCCCGCAGCGCGAGCGTGTCCCGGTCATGCTTCGCCAGGTCCGCGATCTCCCCGCCCCACAGGACGTTGTCGAGCGCGACCACGCCGCCCTGCCGCACGAGCTGCACGCACCGCTCGTAGTAGTCGGGGTACGACTTCTTGTCCGCGTCGACGAACGCGAGGTCGAAGCTCCCGGCCCGCCCCTCGGTGAGCAATGAGTCGAGCCCCTCGATCCCCGGGCCGATCCGAAGATCAATCCTGTCCGCGACACCGGCCTCCGCCCAGTAGCGGCGGGCCACGCTCGTGTACTCCTCCGACACGTCACAGCACACGAGCCGGCCGTCCGCGGGCATCGCAAGCGCGACCGCGAGCGATGAGTAGCCCGTGAACGTGCCGATCTCGACGTAGGCGCGCGCGTCGAGCAGCTCCACGAGCAGGCGGAAGATCGCACCCTGCAGTGGCTCGATCTGCATCTGGGCCATGGGATGGGACGCGGTCTCCTCGCGCAGACGGGCGAGGATCTCGGGCTCGCGGACGCCGTGGGCGAGGACGTAGTCGTAGACGTCGTCGGGGAGGCCGATGGACTTGGAGGTCATGCCCGCATGGTCGCAGGTCGCCCTGTGGCCCGTCACGCGCGACGGAGGACGTAGCCCACGCCTCGGACCGTCTGGAGGAACACCGGGTTCGCCGGGTCCTCCTCGAGCTCTCCCCGAAGCCAGTGGACGTGGACGTCCACGGTGCGGGACTCGCCGGCGTAGTCGTACCCCCACACGCGCTCGAGCAGCTGATCGCGGGTGAACACCTGGCCCTGATGGCGGAGGAGGAACGCGAGCAGCTCGAACGCCTTGGGCTTCACCGGCACGGCCTCGCCGTTGCGCAGGAGCTGGTGCCCCGCGAGATCGACCTGGACCGAGCCGAGCAGGACGAGCGGCGGCAGGTCTGCGCCCTGCGTCGCGGCGGCGGCCTGCTCCGCGCGCCGGAAGATCGCGCGGATCCGGGCGGTCAGCTCGCGCAGCGAGAACGGCTTCGTGACGTAGTCGTCGGCGCCCAGCTCGAGTCCCACGACCTTGTCGACCTCGGAGTCCTTCGCGGTGAGCATGATGATCGGGACCGCCGACTCGGCCCGGAGGATCCGACAGACCTCGACGCCGGACAGCTCGGGCAGCATAAGGTCGAGGAGGACGAGGTCCGGGCGCTCGGCGCGGAAACGCTCGAGCGCGGCACGACCGTCGGCGGCGGGGATCGCCCGGTAGCCCTCCATCTCGAGCGCCTCGACGAGGGTCTCTCTCAGCGTCGTCTCGTCGTCCACGACGAGGATCGTGCGGGCCATTCGCCGGTCATCGTCGGCAGCGGGTGTTAACGCCGTGTTCACGGCATGTTCACGCTTCGAGCGAGTCCCGGTTGCGCGACGCGGCCCCCGCCACTGTGGCCGGACCCTCGGGGTACTCGATCACGCGGTCAGGCGGCCGGGAGCCGCGCAATCGCGGCGTCCAGCCTCGCGAGCGTGCGTTCCCGACCCAGCGCGACGAGCGTGTCGAACAGCGGCGGCGTCGCCGTCTGCCCGGTGGTGGCGACGCGGATCGCCATGAACAGGTCGCCGGCCTTCCAGCCGCGGTCTTCGACGAGCGAGCGGAGCGGCGGCTCGAGCTCCTCGGCCTCCCAGGTCACCCCGTCATGGGCAGCG
>DATFQL010000150.1:0-16462 GCA_035264305.1 Candidatus Limnocylindrales bacterium
TGGCGGCTCGGCTGGGGGATCGCGTCCATCTCGGCTGCGCGGTTTCGCGGATCGCGCAGGTCGACGATGGCGTCCGGGTCAGCGTCGCCGGCGCCGAGCTGGCCGCCGACGCCGCGGTGATTGCCGTCCCGGCGTCCGTCATCGACCGGATCGCGTTCGATCCGCCACTCCCGGAGCCCAAGGCGCGGGCGATGGCCGGGGTCCGGTACGGGCAGGCAGCCAAGCTGTTCCTGCCCCTCGACCGCCCAGCCCCGCCGAGTGCAACCTTGTGCGTGCGCGACCGGTTCTGGACCTTCACGCAGGACGCGGCGGAGGGCGGGCCCCTGCCGGTCGCCGCGTCGTTCGCGGGCTCGCCCCTCGCCCTCGAGCGACTCGCGGTGGCGGAGGGCACGGCTCGCTGGGTCGATGCGGTCGTCGACATCCGTCCGGACCTCGCCGTCCGACGCACGGACGCCGTGCTCAGCACGTGGTCGGACGACGAGTGGGTTCGCGGCGCCTACTCCGCGCGGTCGTGCAGCTCCCCGATGGACGACGCCGAGCTCGCGGCGCCGGTGGGTCGCCTCCATTTCGCCGGTGAGCACACGGCCGGCGAGTGGCACGCGCTGATGGAGGGTGCGCTGCGGAGCGGGTATCGCGCGGCAACGGAGATCATCGGCACGTCCGCCCGCGACATCGCGGGCGATGGCGGCTGCTAGCATCCGCCCGCCATGCCGCGACCGTCCCAGCCAAGTCTCCGCGCGGTCTTCGGCGATGTGTTCGAGGACCGAACGGCGGCCAGCACGCTGCTCGCGGGTGCGGCCGCCCTGTTCGCGTCCGGCATCGATCCGCGGATCTGGTCGCCCCAGCTCTCGACCGTCCAGGCAGCGGTGCGGGCGCAACCGGGCCTCGAGGCGACGATCCTGGTCAACGGTCTCATCGGCGCGATCGTTCTCCTCGTCGCGGGCGCGGTCGGAGATCTCGCGCGCGCCCGGCCGTTGATCCGCGGCGGCCTCGTCGTCCTGCTCGTCGCGAGCATCGTGAGCCTCCTGCTGCCCGGCACGCCGCTGTTCGCCGGGTCGCGGATCGTCGCGAACGCCGCCGCCGCGGTCGTGTTTCCCGTCGCCCTGGCATCGGTCGCGGTGGCGTACACGGGGATCAGCCGGGCAACGGCGATCGGCCTCGCCTATGCCGCGTACAGCGGCGGGCAGGCCCTGATGCCCGTGCTGGTCACGTTGCGCCCCGGGTTCTACGCACCGGGGTTCGTCGCCGAGATCGCGGCCGCGGGCCTCGCGCTGTGGCTCGCGTGGGGACGGGCCTTCGACCTGCCGCGACCCAAGCGCGCGGAGCGGCCCTACGTCGTGGGAACCGTGCTGTGGGCGAGCGGCGTCGTGTCGATCGCGACGGGCGTCCTGTGGCTGGGGGGCGGGCTCAATCCCATCCGCGCGGCGATGATCGTGCTCGGGATCGCGCTCGTCCTCGGATATGTCGTCGTCGAGCGCCGGCGCCGGGAGGAACACTCCGAGGCGGTCCGAGTGGAGCGGCGACCGGTCACGGTCGCGTTGTTCGTCGGACTCGTGATCGCGATCGCCCAGAACGTGCCGATGGTCCAGCTCCCGCAGTACTTCAGCATCGTTCTCGGCTACGGCCCGCTGTTCGGGATGATCGCGATCGCGCCGCTGTTCGCCGCGCTCGTGCTCGCCGGGCCGATCGCGGGCTGGCTGCTCGCTCGGATGCGGCCGCGCACGCTCATCGGTGGCGGCGTGATCGCGCTGGGGACAGGGCTGCTCGCCACCGCGTGGCTGGTCACGCCCGATACGGGCTACATCGGGTTCATCGTCCCGTTCGCCGCGATCGGCGCCGGCTTCGTCATCGCCACCACCGTCCGCACCGCGCTGATCTTCGCGAGCGTGCCACGGGGGCTCCCCGCGACGGCGGCCGCCCTCAACGAGGCATCGCTGCTGCTGGGGATGCGGGCCGGGATCCTCGTCTCGACCGCAATCGTGGGGCAGGTCGCCGTCGCGACCCTCACCGGTGACCTGGCCGCGGCGGGGATCACGGGCGCGGCGGCGGCAGACCGGACGGCGCAGCTGCAGGGGCTGCTCGCGGTGCTCGGGACGTCGGCGTTCGCGGACACGGCGAGTGCCGTCAATCCTGCCGATGCCGTCGGGTTCGCGGCGGCGTATGTCGCCGGGATCAGGTTCTCGCTGCTCCTCGCCGGGCTCGCGGCGGTTGCGGGCGGCGTGATCGCCTGGGCCGCATTGGGGCGGCACGATCCGCTCACAACGGTGTACGAGCACCGCGACGAGCGCCTCGTCGCACCGGCCGCGGCCGGACCGCGAAACGCCTGACATGCCGGTCACCCCGACCCGCTGATGGACGCTCGTCCGCCGCTGGAGCCGCCACCCATGCCGGCCGATCCCGTGCTCCGCGTGACGCGCGCGGGCGAGCGCGACGACATCGTCGTGCTGACGCTCGATCGGCCCGCCGCGCTCAACGCGATCGACGACGCGCTGCTCGCGGCCCTCCACGACGCGCTGGACGGCGTCGAGGCCGCGGCGACCGACCCCATGGCCGTGCGCGGGGTCGTCCTCGCGGGCGCTGGTGGCCGAGCGTTCTCGACCGGCATGGACCTCAAGGAGCGTGCGTCGTTCGACGATGCACGGCTGCGTGCGCAGCGGACCGAGATCGTCCGGCTCGTGACCCGCGTGCACGAGCTGCCGGTGCCCGTGATCGCCGGCGTCGAGGGCTACGCGCTGGCCGGCGGCTTCGAGCTCGCGCTCGCATGCGACCTCATCGTCGCGTCCCGGGGAGCGGTGTTCGGCCTACCCGAGGTGGCCGTCGGCATCTTCCCCGGCGGCGGCGGGACGCAGACGCTCACGTGGCTCGTCGGACCGGCGCGCGCCCGCGACGTGATCCTCACCGGTCGGCGGCTCACCGCGGACGAGGCCGAGGCGTGGGGCGTGGTCGCCCGGGTGGTCGACGAGGGCACGGCGCTCGAGGCTGCCGTGGGACTTGCGACCACGATCGGGACGGGCGCGCCGCTCGGCATCCGCGCCGCCCGTCGGGCAATCGCGGCCGCGCACCGAGCCCTCGCCGACGGGCTGGCGCAGGAGAACGAGCTGTACGAGACGGTCCTCGTGTCCGACGATCGCAGGGAGGGGTTCCGGGCGTTCGCCGAGAAGCGCCCGGCGCGGTTCCGCGGGCGATGAGGCGCTCGCGGGGCGCCCGCCGCCTTGACACCCGCCCGCCCGAGCATCGCTAATGGGCGCGTGACCGTCATCCCGGAGCGCCCGCACGGCCCCGACTGGGACGCGAACCGCGAGGCGAACCTCGCCCTCGTCGCGCAGCTCCGGCAGCGACTGGCGGCCGTCCAGGCCGGAGGCGGCGCCGAGGCGGTGGAACGGCATCGAAGCCGCGGCAAGCTGCTCGCCCGGGAACGGATCGACCGCCTGATCGACCCCGGGACGCCGTTCCTCGAGCTCAGCCCGCTCGCCGCGTGGGACCTGTACGACGGCGATGCGCCGTCCGCGGGGATCGTCACGGGGATCGGCGTGGTCGACGGGCGGGAGGTGGCGATCGTCGCGAACGACGCCACGGTCAAGGGCGGCACGTACTTCCCGATGACCGTCAAGAAGCATCTCCGGCTCCAGGAGGTCGCCGCCGAGAACAGGCTGCCGTGCGTCTACCTCGTGGACAGCGGTGGCGCGTTCCTCCCGCTCCAGGACGAGGTCTTTCCCGACCGCGAGCACTTCGGCCGGATCTTCTACAACCAGGCCAACCTGTCTGCTGCAGGGATCGCGCAGATCGCGGTCGTGATGGGGTCGTCCACCGCGGGGGGCGCATATGTGCCGGCCATGAGCGACGAGACGGTCATCGTGAAGGGCACCGGGACCGTGTTCATCGGCGGCCCGCCGCTCGTGAAGGCCGCAACCGGCGAGGAGGTGAGCGCCGAGGACCTTGGCGGAGCCGACGTCCATACCCGGGTCAGCGGCGTCGCGGACCACTTCGCCGAGGACGACGAGCACGCCCTCGGGATCGCGCGCCGGATCCTCGCCAACGTGCCGGTCGTGCGGCCCTCGCTGCCGTGGGAGATGAGCGAGCCGCGTGAGCCGCTGTACGACCCCGACGACCTGTACGGCATCGTGCCCGGCGACCTTCGCACCGCGTTCGACGTCCGCGACGTCATCGCCCGGCTGGTCGACGGCTCCGAGCTGGACGAGTTCAAGGCGCGCTACGGGACGACGCTCGTCACCGGGTTCGCACGGATCTGGGGCTATCCGGTGGGGATCGTGGCCAACAACGGGATCCTGTTCTCGGAGTCGTCCCTCAAGGGCGCCCATTTCATCGAGCTGTGTGCCACGCGGCGGATCCCGCTCCTGTTCCTCCAGAACATCACCGGGTTCATGGTCGGCCGCGAGTACGAGAACCGCGGCCTCGCCCGTGACGGGGCGAAGATGGTGATGGCAGTCGCGAACGCGTCCGTGCCCAAGTTCACCGTCGTCGTCGGCGGCTCGTTCGGCGCCGGCAACTACGGCATGGCCGGCCGCGCGTTCTCCCCGCGCCAGCTCTGGATGTGGCCGAATGCGCGCATCAGCGTCATGGGTGGCCGCCAGGCCGCGAGCGTGCTGCTCCAGGTTCGGCTCGATGCGCTGGCACGCGAGGGACGCACGATGACCGACGACGAGCAGGCCGCGTTCACGGCGCCGACGCTCGAGATGTACGAGCGGCAGGGCTCCCCGTACTACTCCACGGCGCGACTGTGGGACGACGGGATCATCGACCCCGCGGACACGCGGCGTGTCCTTGGGCTTGGTCTGGCTGCCGCGGTGCGCAACGCGCCCATCCCGGAGACGTCGTTCGGCGTCTTCCGGATGTAGCGGGCGCGAGGTGTTCTCGTCGGTCCTCGTGGCGAACCGGGGAGAGATCGCGCTCCGCGTCATGCGGTCGTGCGCGCGGCTCGGCATCCGGACGATCGCGGTGTACAGCGACGCTGACGCGCGGAGCCTCCACCGGCTCGCCGCGGACGAGGCCGTGCGGATCGGGCCAGGACCGGCGGCGGAGTCGTACCTCCGGGCGGACCGGCTCATTGAAGCCGCGCTCGCGACGCGCGCCGAGGCGATCCACCCCGGTTACGGGTTCCTCGCCGAAAACCCGGCGTTCGCCGAGGACGTGGTCGCGGCGGGTGTGGCGTGGATCGGCCCGCCACCCTCCGCGATGCGGGCGCTGGGCGACAAGGCGCGGGCGAAGGCGCTCGCAGAGGCGAACGGCGTTCCCGTATTACCCGGCTACCACGGTGATGTGGCAGCGGACGAGGATCTCGTCGCGGAGGCCGCCCGGATCGGCTATCCGGTTCTCGTCAAGGCGAGCGCCGGAGGGGGTGGTCGAGGCATGCGCGTCGTGCGCGCCCACGACGACCTGCGAGACGCGCTGGCTGCGGCGCGGCGCGAGGCCGATGCGGCATTCGGGGACGACCGGCTGCTCCTCGAGCGGTTCGTCGAGCGGCCGCGGCACGTCGAGATCCAGCTCCTCGCCGACGCGCACGGCACGATCGTCCACCTCGGGGAGCGCGAATGCTCGATCCAGCGGCGCCACCAGAAGCTGGTCGAGGAGTCGCCGTCCCCCGCGGTCGACGACGACCTCCGCGCCGCGATGGGCGACGCGGCGATCCGCCTCGCGCGCGCGGCGGGCTACGTCAATGCCGGCACGGCCGAGTTCCTGCTCGACGAGCGCGGCGCGTTCCACTTCCTCGAGGTCAACGCGCGGCTCCAGGTCGAGCACCCGGTCACCGAGGCCGTCGCGCGCCTCGACCTCGTCGAGCAGCAGCTGCGGATCGCGGCAGGCGACCGCCTCGGATTCGGGCAACAGGACGTCCGGCTCGAGGGCCACGCGATCGAGGTCCGGATCGTCGCCGAGGACGTCGCGGCCGGGTTCCTGCCCGCGACCGGCCGGGTCACGGCATTCGATGTCCCCGACGGCGTCCGCGTCGACGCCGGCGTCGCGCCGGGCACGGCGATTCCGTCCTTCTACGACTCGCTCGTCGCCAAGGTCATCGTCCATGCCCGCGATCGCCCCGGAGCTGTCCAGGCGATGGCGGCCGCGCTCGACGCCACCCGCCTCGAGGGCGTCGCGTCGAATCTCGAGCTGCTCGCCGCGATCGTCGACGAGCCTGCGTTCAGGAGCGGCGCCCTGACCACGGCGTTCCTCGACGAGCACGCCGTCGTGGACAGTCTGAAGGAGGTGGACCCGCGTGGCGTCGCCGCCGTCGCGGCCGCGCGGTCCCTCGGCCCGGCAGCGGGCGACGAGGACGATGGCCCGTGGAGCGAGGGACGCCCCTGGCGAGCGGCCGGGGTGGGCGAGCGCACGACGTGGCTCGCCGGAGATCGCACGATCGCCGCCGAGCTCACCCTCGAAGGCGATGGCACCGCGCGCGTCGTCGTCGATGGCACGACGTTCCACTGTCGGCTCACCGGGAGGCACGACGAGGGCGAAGAGCGCCGCGTCGCCATCGATGTCGACAGGGAGATTGTCGTCGTGCACCCGGCCGTGCGCGGGCGGTTCGTCGAGACCGCCTCGGTCGACGGCCGCGCCACGCGCCTGCGGCTCGCGCCCCCGCCGAGCGGCGACCGAGCCGGGGCGGAGGCACGCGACGCTGGCGCGCTCGCCGCCCCGATGCCCGGTCGCATCGTGCGCGTGCATGTCGCGGAGGGCGACCATGTCGCCGCCAACGATCCCCTCCTCGTGCTCGAGGCGATGAAGATGGAGCACGTGATTGCCGCTGCCGGCGCGGGCCGCGTCTCGCGGCTGCTGGTCGAGGTGGGCGACCAGGTGGCGCGGGGCGCGACCCTCGTGACGCTCGATGCGGACGGAGCACGATGACGCTCCCGGCGCGGGTGACCATCGTCGAAGTCGGCCCGCGCGACGGCCTGCAGAACGAGGCCGAGCACGTCCCGACCGAGGTCAAGGTCGAGTTCGTCGATCGGCTCACGGCGGCCGGGCTCCCGGTCGTCGAGGCGACCTCGTTCGTGCACCCGGCCGCGGTCCCACAGCTCGCCGATGCGGACGCGGTGTTCCCGCGCATCGCGCGCGCCCCCGGCGTCCGCTATCCCGTCCTCGTCCCGACCCCGCGCGGCCTGGAACGAGCGGTGGCGGCGGGTGCCGACGAGATCGCCGTGGTCATCGGCGCGACGGACGAGTTCAACCAGGCGAACCTGCGACGCACCCGGGAGGCGGCCCTCGCCGACGCCGCGGCCGTGCTCAGCTCGGCAGAGGCGCGTGGGATGCGCACGCGCGGCTACGTGTCGGTCGCGTTCGGCTGTCCGTACGCAGGGCCCGTGGCGCCCGACGTGGCCGCCGACACGGCCCGCCGGCTGCTCGACCTCGGCTGCGACGACATCAGCCTGGGCGACACGATCGGTGCCGCAACGCCGGCTGACGTCGAGCGGGTGCTGGATGCGCTGGCGCCGTGGGTCCCGCTCGATCGCCTCGCGCTTCACGCCCACGACACGCGCGGACAGGCGCTCGCCAATGTGTACGTCGCGCTGGAGCACGGCGTCACGACGATCGACAGCTCGGCCGGCGGCCTCGGCGGCTGCCCGTTCGCAGGCCCGGGCGCGGCGGGGAACGTTGCGACGGAGGACCTCGTGTACCTGCTCGACGGGCTGGGCATCGAGCACGGTGTCGATCTCGACGCGGTCATGGCGGCGTCGGCGTTCATCGCCGGGTCCCTCGGACACGGCCCGCGCAGCCAGACCTTCCTCGCCGGCGGCCGGCCGGTGACACGACCGGTCCCGGGAACGAGCCCCGATCCGGCGGTGTAGGAGCATCGACCGCCGTCGCAGGAGTGCACTGATGCACCGATCCGCCCCGCTCCTCGCCCTTGCGCTCGTCGCGCTCGCCACCTCGCCCGCCGTGGCGAAGGAGTGGCTCGAAGCCGAGCTCGACGCACCGATCGCGATGCGTACGCCCGGCGGCACGGAGATCGTCGTGGGCCTGACCGTGACCGTCCCCGAGGGCGTCGAGCTGCATCTCGTCGAGGGGTCGTCCATCCACCTGACCTTGACCGGCCCCGAAGGCGACACGACGCGTGCGGCCGCCGACCCGGATGCGACTCCGGGCCATTACCTCGCCCGGATCACGATCCCGACCGGCGGCGCGAGGCAGCTCGAGATCGGCATCCCGGGCGCCGAAGACGTCCCGGTCATGCTCCGAGCCGATCCATTCGCGTTCGGGCCGGTCAGCGCCCGGACCGCGCAGCTCGTCGCGGCGGTCGCGACCCCGGTGCCGACGAGCCCGACGGAGGCGGTGGCCGACGCGGTCGGGGATCCCGCGTCCGTGGTCACGTCGCCACCACCCGCCCCCGGGCCGATGCCGCTCCTCGGCGGGGCGCTCGCGCTCGGCGCGACTGCCGGCCTGGCCGTCGCGCTCCTGCTCCGACGGCGTGCGGGGACGCGCCAGTCGCCACGATCCGCCTAGGCGCGTGGGCGCCGAGCCGCGACGCGATGTGCCCGGAGGCGACGCGGCCGGCATCGCGGCCGAGCATCTGGCTGACGCCGTCGAGGCGGCACTGGTGGATCGTGCCCGCGAGGGTGACGCCGCCGCGTTCGCCGCCCTCGTGACGATGCACCAGGCGGCTGCCTTCCGCGTCGCGTACGTCCTGACTCGCTCGACCGCCGACGCCGAGGACGCCGCCCAGGACGCGTTCGTGAAGGCGTACGTCGCGCTCGACCGCTTCCGGCAGGGATCCCCCTTCCGGCCGTGGCTGCTGGCGATCGTCGGCAACGAGTCGCGCAACCGGTTACGCGCGCGCGGCCGCCGGGAAGGCCTCGCGGACCGGGCACTCGCCGCGATCCGTGGCGGCAGCTCGTCGGCGACGAGCGACGGCACCGCCCGGCCCGCTGCCGCGGCCCCGTCCCCGGAGATTGACGTGCTCGTCGGCGAGACCCAGGCAGAGGTCCGCGCCGCGCTGGGCGGACTCGGGGACGACGAGCGACGCGTCGTCGCGTGCCGCTACCTGCTCGGCCTGTCCGAGTCCGAGACCTGCGCGGCGCTCGGGATCCCGGCCGGCACCGCGAAGTCGCGGCTGCACCGCGGGCTCCGGCGGATGCGCGAGTCGCTCGAAGCCGCGGGCGTCACCCTCGAGGCCGGCCCGTGACGGGCGAGCGAACCGACGCCATCGCCGTCGACCCGCCCGTGGAGCGGCTCCTCGCCACGGCCGCGACCGACGCGACGTGGCCCGCGACGCCCGACCTTCGCTCGACGGTGCTCGAGCGGATCGAGGCCCCCGGCGCGCCGGATCTCCGGCCATCCGTCCTCACCCGCATCGCTGGCCGGGCGGTGGGTTCGCCGCGCCGGGCGCGCGTCCTCCGTCCGCTCGCACTCGCGGTGCTCCTCGTCATCGCCATCGCCGGACTGGCGGCCGGGCTCGGGTACGGGCTCCCGGGGCTCGACATCCGCCGGGTAGACGAGACTCCGGCCCCGCCCGGCGCACCCCTCGGCCTGGGGAGTCCAGCTCCGCTTGCGGACGTCCTCGCCCTCGACGAGCCACGGATCCTCCTGCCCGGGGCCCTGCCACCGCCCGACGCGGCCTTCGAGCGCGGCGTCGGCGATCGCCGGATCGTCACGGTCGCGTGGCGGGCGTCGCCGGGCGACCCCGTGCTCGAGGACACAGATCTCGTGCTGACGCTCATGGCGGTTCCGGGCACGACCGCCGAGCCGCTGATCTCCAAGGCAGCGGGGCCGCAGACCCGAGTGGAGCCGATCGACGTCGACGGCGATCGGGGATGGTGGATCACGGGTGCGCCCCACGAGATCATGGTCCTCCGGAGCGACGGCGAGGTCGGTGTCCTCCGTGCCGCCGTCGTCGGCGACACCCTCGTGTTCGCTCGCGAGGGGACCCTCTATCGGCTCGAGTCGGCCCTCGGCAAGGCGGCGACGCTCGAGATCGCGCGCTCGCTGAAGCGACCCTAGTCCGGCGGCCCCATCCGAGCGGTGGCTGACCGTCCATCACCGGCAGCTCCGCTCCACACAGGGCATCCTGTGCGGCGATGACCACCAATCGAGCCCGTCCCGTGCCCGGCGAGGCCGTGCCCCGTCCCCGCCCGTCCGAGGAACGCGCGCGACTCGCCGAGGAGGGCCGTACCACCCGGCGCATCGCGATCGCCGCGGTCGTCGTCGCGCTCCTCGGCCTCGGCCTCGTGGCCGCTCGCGCCATCGTGCCCGCCGCGAGCTCATGCCAGCAGGCGTCCTGGGACGTCCGTCCGGAGGTGTCCGACCTGCCGCCCGGCTACACCCTCAGCGCCAGCCAGTTCGACATCAACCGGCAGCAGGTCACGTTCCTCGGCCCGCTCCCGGCGGACGAGACCACCAGCCAGGGCGTGGTGTACGTCACCGTGACGTGCTTCGACGAGGGTGCGAGCGATGCCGTCGCGCGGTCCGAGCAGGCCGCGCGGGACGCCGACCAGGCGGTCACGCCCCGGCCCGATCTCGGCGATGGGGGCTTCTCCGCGACGGACGAGGGCGGGTCGACATTCATCCAGCTGCGCCACGGTGACGTCGTCGTGTACCTCGCCGGGTCCGCTCAGGTCGATCCCCGCGACATTGACAGCATCGCGTCCGCGTACGACAAGGCGCTCGGCGGGGATGGTGGCGCGGTCGCGGTGGGCACCCTGGATCCGGGCGTGGATGCGCCGTCGGATGAGATCTCGAGTCAGGCTCCGAGCGACGCGCCGCCGTCCGATGCAGCCGCGGCGCCCGAGCTTGAAGCGCGCCTCCCGGACAAGGTCGGCGACACGATTCTCACCGTCGACAGCGTCGTCGGCACCGACGTGCTCGGCGAAGACTCGTCCAGCCGCGCGATCGCGGCTGCCCTGCGGGCCGAGGGCAAGACGCCGGCGGACCTCACGCTCGCGCAGGCGTATGACGAGAGCCAGGCGGTCGACCTGTCGATGCTCGCGTTCGCCATCGAGGACCTCACCGAGGCGAAGACGCGGCAGATCGTCGTCGACTCGTGGCTCTCGGCGTCCGGGGCCGGCGTGACGCGGCAGGACGTCGAGCTCGGCGGTCGGACGGTCACCCGGATCGACTACGGGGACGACGGCGCGAAGGACTACGTGGTGAGCGACGGCCGGGCAGTCATCGTCATCACCGCCGCCGACGAGGCCCTTGCGACCGCGGCGATCAAGGCGCTGCCCTGACGCCCCGCCGCGGCAGTCGTATTCCGCGGCGTTCTGCGTGACATCATTCCTGCAAGGTCGGGCTTGCAGAATGCTCGCAGTACGCCGCTGGAGGAGAGAGGATGCGCGAGTCGCTGACGGCCTGGGCGGGTGACTGCCAGGTGCGGGGCGAGGTGGACCTCGATGACGGCCGCCTCTCCGACCAGGTGAACGAGGGGGAGCTGCTGACGTTCTTCGGGGCGACCCTCGAGGACCTCGAGGACGGGCACGAGGTCACCGTCGACGAGCTGGAGGTCGAGCGACGCGAGCTCCACCTGATCGAGATCGACGGTCACCAGGGCGACCCGATCCGGCGCACGCGCACGATCGAGGACCCGGTTCGGATGGAGATCGGCCCGTTCCGGATCACCGGCAGCCTTCATCGTCACCCGGCAGCGCAGCCGCTCGCGGCACTGCAGCGGCGACAACGCTTCGTCCCCGTCACGGGCGTGACGATCGACCTCATGGTCGGCTCCCGAGCCTCCATGCAGCGCGACGTGGTCCTCGTCAACCGGCAGCTCGTGGCCAAGTACGAGCCGCTGTCGCAAGCCGTGGTGTGGGCCGACGACGCCGTCGGTCACGTGCCCGCCCTGGCGGGGGTCGACGCGGCCGGCTGAGCTCGGCGCGCGACCGGCGATGCCCGGCGGCCCGCGGCGGACCTCGGAGCACGTCTGCGGCCGGGGAGACGCGGCTCTTTCACGCCTGTTCGGCGCGACGACCATAGAGGGTCGACGATCCGGGCTCCTCTTGTTCGGCTCCCGGCTCCGCCATTCAGCACGAGGACGACTGGTGGGCAGGCGACAGCCGCGGCGCCGCGCCCGGATCCGTGACGGATCGGCCGATTCACGACTGCCTGGCATGAAACCGCCCGTGCGGGGGACCCATCGGCGGACGACGAGTCGTCCATCGACTTGCTGGCAGAGACTTGACCGAGCGGCGAACGCGACCACCGCGGTCGGGATACGCACGCCGCTCCCCGTACGCAGCCGTCTGCGGTGGCCCGCCGCCCGGTCGCGGCGTCGCGCAGCCCGGCCTGGCAGACCTATCATCGATCCGCCCCTCGTTGCCAGGAGTGACGCATGAAGTCGCACGCGATCTCGCTGCTCGGGACCGGTCTCATCGGCGACTTCTACACGATGACGCTGCACGGGCAGCGCGGCCGTGACCGCGTGCGGGTCGTGTATTCGCGGAGCGCCGAGCGCGGCACCGCGTTCAGCGATCGCTGGTCGATCCCGGAAGCCACGACCGACATGGAGGCGGCCATCCGCCATCCCGAGACGGACGTCGTGATCGTGGCGCTCCCGAACCACCTCCACGAGGAGGCGGTCAAGGCCGTCGCAGCTGCCGGCAAGGCGATGTTGTGCACGAAGCCGCTCGGGCGGACAGCCGCAGAGGCGCAGCGGATGCTCGAGGCGGTCGAGCGCGCGGGCGTGTTCGGCGGCTACCTCGAGGACCTGTGCTACACACCCAAGACGCTCAAGGCGATCGCTTCCGTCCGCGACGGCGCCGTGGGCGACGTGACCTGGGTCCGGTCCCGCGAGACGCACCCCGGTCCCCACAGCGCGTGGTTCTGGGACGGTCGTCTCACTGGGGGTGGCGCGATCATCGACCTCGGCTGCCACTGCATCGAGATCATCCGCAACTTCGTCGGCAAGGGAAACCGGCCGGTGTCGGTCATGTGCACGACCGACACGCTGGTGCACCCGATCGACGACGAGGACAACGCGATCGCGCTCATCCGGTTCGAGTCGGGTGCGATCGGCCAGTTCGAGGTGAGCTGGACGTTCCGCGGCGGGATGGACCTGCGGGACGAGGTCGCGGGCACGCACGGGACGATCTGGCTCAATCACTTCCTGCGCACGGGCTACGAGATGTTCACCGCCGGCACCGGCAGCGGCTACGTCGCGGAGAAGGCCGAGACGGCCGCGGGCTGGCTGTTTCCCGTAGGCGACGAGGTGTCGGAGCTCGGGTACGTGGACATGTTCACCGACATGTTCAACGCGCTCGATGACGGGACCGCGCCCCAGGAGACGATGTACGACGGCTACGTCGTGAACGCGGTCATGGACGCGTGCTACCGGTCCGCGAAGAGCGGCGCCTGGGAGCCGGTCGACCTGTTCGAGTGGCGCGGCGGAACCACGCCGCGGATCACCGCAACCGGCGAGACGTTCGAGGGAAGCACGGTCATCAAGCGCGAGGTCCTGCCCGATGGGCGGGTCAAGATGATCCTCAAGGACAACGCGACGGGCGACTACGTCGACCGCGTCATCGCCGGCGGGTGAGCGCCCCGAACGCGCCGGCGCTCCGCATCCTCGCGCCGGCTGCCTGGGCAGCCACCGTCGCGGACGAGCTCGTCGAGCGGGTGCGGGCCGAGCCCCGACTCCGCCTCTGCCTGCCCACGGGCGACACGCCCTCGCCGCTCTACGCGCGTCTCGCCGAGCTCGAGCGCGCGCGTGGCGGCTCGTTCGCCCAGGCGACCGTAGTCGGGCTCGATGAGTGGGCCGACCTGCCGCCCGGCGACCCAGCCCGATGCGACGTCCGACTGCGCCGCGAGCTCCTCGACCGGCTCGTGCCGCCGCCGCGATTCATCCCGATCGACGTCGACGGGTCGGACGACGAGGCGGCCGCGCGCGAGCACGACGAGGTCGCCCGCAACCTGGACCTCGCGGTCCTCGGCCTGGGCATGAACGGACACGTCGGGTTCAACGAGCCCGGTAGCCGGCCCGACGAGCCGACGCGACTCGTCCGCCTCGCCCTGTCGTCCCGCGAGGCGGCGACCGCGCGGTATGGCGCCGCGCGCACGCCGAGCGGCGGCATCACCGTCGGGATGGCGCGCATCCTCGAGGCCCGGGAGGTCTGGCTGCTCGTCACCGGCGAGCACAAGGCAGCGGTCCTGCGGCGGGCGGTCGTCGAGCCCGAGGGACCGGACTGCCCGGCGTCGTACCTGCGGCGTCACCCGCGCCTCACCGTGTTCGCAGACGAGGCCGCCGCGTCGCTCCTGGGGTGACGTTCAGACGCAGTCGGGTGGCGGGAACCGGTGCTTGAACGTGAACGCGTCGGCCGTCGGCCCGTGCTCGGTGAGGTGCCGCAGCCGCCGCAGGGCCTCGTGGATGTCGGGGATCGTCCCGGCGTCCTGCCACCAGATCGTCGTCGTCGGGGTCGAGCTGCGCTCGAACCACTCGAACCTGCGCTTGAACAGCTGGTTGTGGTGCGTGGCGTACGTGAACGCCCACAGCTCGTCGATCGACCGCCAGACGGTCAGGTTGACGATGAACAGGGGATCGTCGCTGTACTGAAGCCCGGTCGCGTTGTTGTTGTCGCCCTTGAGCCGCCACACGAAGCCCGGGCTCGCCTCGGCGAGCGCGTTGATCTCGTCGAGCCGGGCGACGAAGTCGGCCATGGCCGGCCCGTCGATCGGTCCGACCGCGCGGCCGACGTTGAGCTGCGCGATCTCGAAGCCGGCCATCCGCGGATCGTACGTGCCCCGTCGACCGGCCGCGCGGCATTCACCCTCCTGCGACCGCGACATCCGGCATCCCTGACGGCTCGCCTGCTGGCCCCCATCGGGCGAGCGAGTGCCTGGCGAACAGCTGGTCCACGACCATCGCCGACGCCCCGACGACGCCCGCGAGCCCGCCCAGCGACGACCGCCGGATGAGCAGCTCGCGCGTCGCGAGCGGCAGCGATCGCCGGTAGACCGTCTCGCGGATCGAGGCGAGCAGCGCGTCGCCGCTCCGGGCGACGCCACCGCCGATGACGACGAGCGACGGGTTGAAGAAGTTGACGACGCCGGCGAGCATCCCGCCGATCCGGCCGCCGGCGGCCTCGAGCAGGGCGATCGAGACGGGGTCGCCGGACGACGCGGCCCGCGCCACATCCTCCGCGGTGACGCGGCCCCGGGATGCGAGCGCCTCGGCGAGGCGCGGCGATCGGCCGTCTCGTGCCGCGGCCTGCCCGTCGCGGGCGAGCGCTGCTCCGCCCGCGAGCGCCTCGAGGCAACCGGTGTTCCCGCACCGGCACACCACGTCCCGCTCGTCGGCGACCTGGATGTGCCCGACGTCGCCGGCCGCCCCCTGTGCCCCGCGATGGAGACGCCCGTCCGCGATGATCCCGGCGCCGATGCCGGTCCCGATCTTCACGACGACCACGTTGTCGTGGCCTGCGGCCACGCCGCTGCGCCACTCCCCGAGCGCCAGGACATTCACGTCGTTGTCCACCCACACGGGCGCGTCGAACTGCCCGGCGAAGCGCTCTCGAACGGGGTAGCCGTCCCAGCCGGGCATGATCGGCGGCGATGTCGGGCGGCCCGTCCGGAACTCGACCGGCCCCGGGACGCCGATGCCGATACCCCACAGGCGGCCGGGCAGTCGACGTTCCGCGGCGCGGAGCTCCCGGAACAGCTGCTCGACGCGGGCGAGCGCGACCTCGGGTCCCGCCGCCACGTCTGCGGGCTCGTCGACGTGGCCGAGGATCCGGCCGTCGAGCGTCGTGACCGCGACGTCGATCGACGACGCCCCCAGGTCGGCCACCAGCACGTGCCCCGCGTCGCCATGGAAGGCGAGTTGGCGCGGCGGCCGGCCGCCGGTCGATGGGCCGCGGTCGCCCTCCACGACGAGTCCGCGGTCGAGCAGCTCGCCGAGCCGCGCGGCGACGATCGCCCGCGAGAGCCCGGTGCGGTCCGCGACCTCACTCCGCGAACGCGAGTGCCCGAGCCGCACCTCGTCCAGCACGGCGACGAGCGCGTCGAGTGTCTCGTCGGGCAGGGGAGTGGACTCGGTGGCGGGACCGCTCGCGATGGCCGGGTTGCCACCGCGTCCCGCGTTGCCACCGCGTCCCGCGTTGCCACCGCTGCCCGCGTTCCGCGTGGGGCTCGTGTCGCCGCCCATGGGCGCATCCTACAGCGCCCCGTGAATGACTTTTGCACTTGACAGGCGAAAGTACGATGAGCGCTCGAGGAGCGTGGCCGGGCGTCGGCAGGCGCGCTGCCGGTCTAGCCGTATAGACTGCTCGCCGCATCGGGTCGACTGCCGTTGCGTCCCCTGCGGTCGTCGGAGGAGCGTTCGAATCGACATGGCGGACCGCACCGGCATCAATACCGCGGTCATCGGCAGCGGCTTCATCGGCACCGTGCACATCGAGGCGCTGCGGCGGATCGGCGTCAACGTCGTCGGGCTGCTCGGCTCGACGGGCCCACGCGGCGAGGAGCGTGCCCGCGCCGTCGGCGTGACGCACGCCTACCAGAGCCTCGACGACCTGTGCGCGGACGAGCGCGT
>DATFQL010000151.1:0-2430 GCA_035264305.1 Candidatus Limnocylindrales bacterium
CTCGTCGAGGTTCTCCTCGACGACCCGGAGCCGCCCGTCCTCGCCCTGGGCGTAGATGTCGACGGGGCAGACCTCGGCGAGCTTCGCCGCCACCGCGGGATCTTCGGCCGCCGCCGGCGCGACCTCGACGTCGATGAACAGGCGGGCCATCAGACCGCCGCCCCGATCCGCTCGCGCACGAGCCCGGGGATGTCCTCGATCCGCTCCGCGACGACGATCCCCGCCGCGGCGAGCCGGGCGATCTTCTCCGAGGCCGTGTCCTCCTTGCCCTCGACGATCGTGCCCGCGTGGCCGAAGGACATCCCCGGCATCTCGTCCATGAAGCGCCCCGCCATGAACGCCACCACGGGCAGGCGGGATTCGTTCGCCGTCACCCACTCGGAGAGCTGCGCCTCCATCCGGCCGCCCGGCTCCGTGTAGATGACGATCGCCTCCGTCTGCTCGTCGGCCTCGAAGAGCGGCATCAGCTCGGCGTAGGTGGAGCCGATGATCGCGTCGCCGCCGATCGAGACGGCGGTCGACTGGCCGAGGCCCGCGGCGGTCAGCGTCGAGGACATCTCGGTCGTCATGCCGCCGGAGCGCGAGATCACGCCGACCGGGCCGGGGGAGTACGACTTGGCCGCATCGCGAGCCGGCCCGCCGATGCCGCCCATCTTGATGACGTCGGGGACGATGATCCCGAGGCAGTTCGGGCCGATGATCCGCGCGCCGCGCTCGTTCGCGAGCTCGACCATCTGCGCGACGTCGCGGCGCGGGATCCGCTCCGTGACGACGACGATCAGCTTGATCCCGTTCTCGATCGCCTCGAAGACGGCGTCCTTCGTGAACGCGGGCGGGACGGTGACCACCGCGCCGTCGGGGGGCGAGCCGTGGTGTTCGACCACCTGCTCGACCGTGTCGAAGACGGGCACCCCGTGAACGTCGCGCCCCTTGCGGCCCGGTGTGACGCCGCCGACGATCATGGCGCCGTAGTCGAGGCACTCACGGGTCAGGTTCACAGCCTCGCGGCCGGTGATCCCCTGGACGATGAAGGTGAAGTCGGGGTTGAGCAAAACGCTCACGCCGCGACCCCCTGGACCTTGGCCACGGCGCGCCCCGCCGCCTCCCACATCGAGACGGAACGGTCGACGTACTCGACTCCGTACTTGTCGAGGATCCTGTAACCCTCCTCCTCCCAGGCGCCCGGGATGCGGAAGATCACGATCGTCTCGGCGGGGTCCATGCCGAGCTCGAGACAGGCCTTGATCACGCCCCGCGCGACGATGTCGACCCTCGTGTTGGAGACGATCGACATCATCACGGCGATCTGGGAGACGCCCTCCTTCTTCAGCACCTCCATCGCCAGGCCCTTCGACTTGGCGACCGAGGGGTTGCCGCCGATCTCGGCATAGTTGGCCGGCTGGCCGCCCTGGGAGCGGACGGCGTCGGTAAGCGTCAGCGAGCCCCCGCCGGCGCCGATCACCAGTCCGAGGTTGCCGCGGAACCCATGGTCCTTGCCCTGGATCACGCCGCGGTGATCGGCGGCGTCGATCGCCTTCACGTTTCGCTCGAACTCGCTGGGCTCGTAGAGCTCGCGCGGCTCTGAGAGGTCGACGCCGATCTCGGTCATCACCTTCCGCTGCCGGCCCACCGCCTCGTCCTCCATCTCCATGTGGGCGTCGAGGGCGACGAAGGAGCCGTTGGACAGCCGCGCCAGCGGATTGATCTCGGCGAGGGTCATGTCGTAGTCGCGCTGGAGCTCGGCGAGGCGCACGAGCACCGCGGTGGCGCGGTTGAGCTCCGAGCCGGTCATGCCGGCACGGGAAACCACCTCCTTGGCGTGGAAGTGGGAGATCGGGTGGAGGTTCGAGAGGTGCCCGCGCCCGACGTGGTCGGGATGGTCGGAGGCGACCTCCTCGATGTCGATCCCGCCCATGTCGCTGAACAGCATCATCGGCCGCTTCGCGCGCCCGTCCCAGAGCACGGCGGCGTAGTACTCCTGCTCGACCTCGGCCTTCGGATCGACGAGAACGCCGACCGGCAGGTGCCCGTTGATCTTAAGCTCAAGGATCTCGGCCGCGTGGGCCTCGGCATCCTCAGGCGTATCCGCGAACTTGACGCCGCCCGCCTTCATCCGCCCGCCGGTGAGGACCTGGGACTTGATCACCGTCGGCCCGCCGATCCGTTCCGCGGCCTCGCGGGCCTCTGCGGCGGCGGTGCAGAAGCCGTACTGCGTGACCGGGATCCCCGCCCGCTCGACGATCCGTCGTGACTCGTACTCGTAAAAGCGCATTGAAGTGCGGCGCGGAACCCTACTCAGTGCCGTCACTTCCGCGCACCACGCGGGCGCCCCACGGCGCGATGTGCGCCCATGGGCGATCTACTGACGGCAGTTGGGCGCCAGAGGCTCACGCAGCGCGGCCGCTACATGGCAGCCGTGCTCACCTGCGG
>DATFQL010000152.1:0-2556 GCA_035264305.1 Candidatus Limnocylindrales bacterium
CGAGCTTGGCGCCGCCGGCGTCCCGCACCCCGTCCACGTCCGTCATGAGGACCAGCTGGCGTGCCCCGAGCCCGGCGGCGATCCCTGCGGCGGCGTCGTCGGCGTTCACGTTGCAGACGATGCCCTCCTCGTCCCGCGCGAGGGGCGCGACGACCGGCACCTGATCCGCGACGAGGAGGCTGTCCAGGAGATCGCGGCGGATGCCGGTCACGTGGGCGACGAGCCCGACATCCGGCAGCCGCTCCCCGATGAGCAGCCCTCCATCGACGCCCGAGAGGCCGACCGCGTCGCACCCGACGTCGCGCAGCGCGGCGACCAGCTCGCTGTTGACGACCCCGCGCAGCACGGCCGCCGCAACCTCGAGTGCCGCCGGGTCCGTGACTCGCAGGCCGTGCTCGAAGCGGGTCGGGACGCCGAGTCGCTCCAGCCACTCGGTCATCCGCTTGCCTCCGCCGTGGACGAGCACGACCGGCCGCGTGCGCGCGATCGCGGCGACCTCGGCGAGCACCTGCCGCTGGTCGGCGAGGGTCGTGCCGCCGAGCTTGACCACGACGATCTCGCTCACGTCGTGTACTCGCTGTTCTCGCGGACGTAGCCCTCGGTGAGGTCGCAGCCGAACGCTTCGCCGGTGCCGTCTGCGAGGCCGACATCGACCCGGATCAGGACCTCGTCGCCGCCCATCGCCTCCCTGACGACCGCCTTGTCCCCAGGGACGGGGCCGCCCGTGGAGCCGTCATACACGAGGTGTCCAGCGATCGCGATCCGCATCCGCGCGGGGTCCACGGATGCCGGTCGTGCCGTGCGCGCAGCGGCGTCGGCCGCGGTCATCCCGGCGGCCTCGAGGATCGCGTCATCGGCGACGACGGCATTACCGGCCGCGCCGGCGACGCGTCCCCAGTTCGGGTCGCGGCCGTGGACCGCGGCCTTGACGAGCTGGCTCGCGACGATGGCGCGCGCGATCCCGCGGGCGTCGGCGTCGTCCGTCGCGCCGCTCACCTGGCACGTGATGAGCGCGGTAGCGCCCTCGCCGTCGGCGGCCTGCTGGCGGGCAAGATCCCGGGCGACGGCTTCGATCGCGCCGCTCAGCGCCGCACGAGCCGCGCCGTCATCGGCCGCATCGGCAGCGCCCGCCATGCCCGATGCGAGCAGCACGACGGTGTCGTTGGTCGACGTGTCGCCGTCGACCGAGAGCTGGTTCCAGGTCGTCGCGGCAGCCCCGGCGAGGAGCTCGCGCAGCGTCCGAGGGTCAGCCGTCGCGTCGGTGAGCAGGACCGACAGCATCGTGGCCATCCGTGGGTGGATCATCCCGACCCCCTTGGCGATCCCCGACACCGTGACGGTCACCGTCCCGCCACCTGCTGCCGGCGCGTCGACGCTCGCGGTCGCGACCTTCGTCGTCGTATCCGTCGTCCGCAGCGCGATTGCGGCCGCCTCGAGCGCGGCGTCCGTCGCAGCCAGGCCCGCGCCCGCCACCCGCGCGACCGTCGCTCGAACGCGGTCCACGGGAAGCCTCGTCCCGATGACGCCCGTCGACAGGTGGAGCACCTCGGCGGGGGAGCAACCGATGGCGGTCGCGACCGCCTCGCCGATCTCGACCTGGTCGGCATCCCCGGCCGGCCCCGTCGCGGCGTTCGCGGAGCCCGAGGTTGCGATGACGGCGCGGGCACGACCGGCCGTCGCGGCGCTCCCGCCGGTCTCCGAGAGGTTGGCACGTGACAGCCGTACCGGCGCCGCGGCAAACCGGTTGGGAGTCGTGATGGCCGCCGCCGGAACAGGCCCGTTGCTGGCGACGATCAGCGCGAGGTCCGGCGTGCCGGACGCCTTGATCCCCGCGGTTGCGCCGGCAGCAGCGAAGCCGGCCGGGAGCCGCGCGACGCGCTCGACGGTCGGACGCCGGTCCGCGAGCGGCGCGAGGAGGGGGTCGGTGGCGACGGGCATGTGGGGGACTAGGGGGCGAGCGGGAGCTGGAGCAGGCCCGCGGTCTCGGGCAGGCCGTGGACGACGTTGAACGCCTGGATCGCCTGGCCTGCAGCACCCTTCACGAGGTTGTCGAGGACCCCGATCGCGAGCACGCGACCCGTGCGCTCGTCGACCCGGCACCACACCCGCGCCTCGTTCGAGCCGTGGACGTGCTTCGTGGCTGGCGCAGACTCCACCACCGACACGAAGGGTTCGTCGCCGTACGCCTCGCGGTAGAGACCGTCGAGCTCCGCCTGGCTGACCTCTCGGGTCGGCCGTACGTGGCACGCCGCCAGGATCCCGCGGGTCATCGGGACGAGGTGCGGGAGGAAGTCGACCCCCCGGACGCCGGGGTTCGCGCCGTCCGCGCCAACCTCGCCGAGCTCCTGCTCGATCTCGCCGATGTGGCGATGGCTGAAGATCCCGTATGCCTTGACGCTCTCGTTGACCTCGCCGAAGTGGAGGTCCGCCTTGGGGTCACGCCCCGCGCCGGACACACCGCTCTTCGCGTCCACGACGAGGTCGGCGATGAGCCCCGCGCGGGCGAGGGGTGCGAGGGCGAGGATCGTGGTCGTCGCGTAGCAGCCCGGCGACCCG
>DATFQL010000153.1:0-13978 GCA_035264305.1 Candidatus Limnocylindrales bacterium
CTCACCCTGTGGCAGCGAACTGGCACGACGATCGTGCTCGTGACCCACTCGATCCCCGAGGCCGTGTTCCTCGCGGACCGGGTCGTTGTCCTGAGCCCGCGGCCGGGCAGGGTCGTGGCGAACATCCCGGTCGACCTTCCCCGGCCGCGGCGCGTCGCCGACATGGACGCCGCGGCCGTCGGGCGGATCGCGGCAGAGATCCGGGCGCACCTCGTCGACACGACCGACGACACGATCGCGCTCGCCGACGCCCGCTCTGCCCTGGCCGGCTCGGTGGCCGAGTGATGGCGGACCACCGTTCCTCCACGGCGGCGCCCGGGGTCCCGTCAGACGCGGCCGTGGGTGCGGGTCGGACCGAGGTGTCCCGCGCCGGTCAGGGACGGCGCGTGACGGGGATGCTCGGTCCGACCGCGGCGAGCCTCGCCGTCTTCCTCGTCGCGTGGCAGGCGATCGTCGCGATCGGCGGCTACCCCCCGTTCATCCTCCCGGGGCCCCTCACCGTCGCGCAGCGCTTCGCACGGGCGTGGACCGACGGCACCATGTGGCCGCACTTCACGACGACCATCGTCGAGATCCTGCTCGGCTTCGCGATCGGCGCCTCCCTGGCGCTCGTCGTGGGCGTGGTCCTCGCGCGGTCGCGGCTCGCCGAGCGGCTGCTCAGCCCGTACCTCGTCGCGGCCCAGGCGACCCCGATCCTCGCGCTCGCCCCGCTCATCGCGCTGTGGTTCGGCACCGGGCTGCCGAGCAAGCTGGTGATCACGACGCTGATCGTGTTCTTCCCGGTCGCGGTCGCGACGATGGTCGGGCTGCGGTCGGTCGACCCGCGACTGATCGAGATGGCGCGCGCCTTCCGGGCGACGAACGCGCAGGTCGTGCGGCGGGTCGAGATCCCGGCCGCGCTCCCGGCGATCCTCGGCGGGATGCGCGTCGGTATCACCCTCGCGGTGATCGGCGCGATCATCGGCGAGTGGGCCGGCGGCGACCGCGGCCTCGGCGTCCTGATCAACGTCGCCCGAGGCTCACTGTTCGACATTCCCCTCATGTTCGCCACCCTCGCGACCCTTGCGCTGGTCGGGGTGTCGCTGTATCTCGTCATGGTGCTCATCGAGCGCCGCCTCGTCGGCGACCGCTGACGTGCCATCCGTCCACGTCCCGGAGGTCCTCGCGCCCGTGCACTCCATCGCCCTTCCCGTGAGCCTCGGCGCGGCCGCCCGACGGTGGCTCGCCGTCCTTGCCGCATTCACGGTCGTCGTCGCCGCGTGCGGCGGCGGGACGTCGTCGCCGACCGCAGCCGGTGCATCCACCGGGGCTTCGGCCGCCCCGTCCCCCTCGACCGGCGCGAGCGGCGGCGCCTCCGCCTCGCCGGCGGCCGAGCCGGCGTCGCTGACCGTCGGCCTCGGCTACATCCCCAGCGTCCAGTTCGCACAGTTCTACCTCGCCCAGCACGCGGGCTACTACGGCGACGCCGGGCTGACCGTCACGCTCCAGAACAAGATCGACCCCGATCTCATCACGCTCCTGGGGCAGGGGGCGGTGGACATCGGCTCAGGCGACGGCACGTCGGTGATCCCAGCCGTGAGCCAGGGGATCCCGGTCATCTACACCGCGACGATCTACGGCGAGTTCCCGAGCATCGTCGTGGCCAAGGCCGACTCCGGGATCGCGTCCGCTGCCGACCTCGAGGGGAAGCGCATCGGGATCCCGGGCAAGTACGGCAGCTCGTGGGTCATGCTCCAGGCGCTGCTCCAGTCGGCCGACCTGACCCCCGCGGACGTGACGATGGTCGAGTTTCCGGACTTCGGCCAGGCAACGGCGCTCCAGCAGGGAACGGTGGACGCGGCGACCGGGTTCGCGAACAACGAGCCGATCCAGCTGCAGAACGCCGGGATCGAGCCCGTCGTCCTGACGGTGGACGACGTGGTTCCGTTGCCTGGTCCCGGTCTCGTGACCGGGACGCAGACGCTCGGGGCGAAGGGCGACGCACTTCGCCGGTTCACCGAGGCGACGCTCCGGGCGATGGAGGAGATCGCCGCGGACCCGCAGAAGGGCCTGGATGCGTCGTTCGCGCTCGTGCCGGACCTCGCCCAGGACCCGGGCCTCCAGCGGCAGATTCTCGACGCGACGATCGCGACCTGGGGCGCCCCGCCCTACGGGGCGATCGACCGCGAGGGGTGGCAGGAGTCGCTCGACTTCATGTCGAGCATCGGCCTGGTAGCGAACCCCATCACGGTCGATCAGCTCGTGACCGAGTCGCTGCTCGGCGGCTGAGTAGTTCGCCCGACGACCTCAGTCGCCGTTGGCGCAGAACTCACCGCCTTCGCCCTGGCCCTGGCCGGGGGTTCCGACTGGCGGCAATGGCAGCGTGATCGGGGCATTGGCGAGGATCGCCTCCTTGGCCATCCCGTTGTCGTTCGACGGGCTGCCTGCATCATCGGCGGCGCAGAACGTCGAGGGGAGACCGCCGTGATGGAAGGCGAGCGTGGAGCCCGGCAGGGCGAGCACCAACGCGGCAGCGAAGGCGAGGGCAAGGCGCTTCATCAACGAGTCCTCCTGTGTTGGTTCCCCGGTAGGTCGATGTACGCCGCGCCGACGCGACCGGATCTCCCGTTGGCGGGGTCGTCAGCGGGCGCGTCCGATGGCCGATCCTGGGCGTGATACGGTCGCGATCGGGCCCGTAGCTCAGCGGTAGAGCAGGGGACTTTTAATCCCTTGGTCCTGGGTTCGAATCCCAGCGGGCTCACCAGGCGTGGCGATGACGCCGGTCGTCCAGACGGCGCCACCGTGGCGTCAGCGATCCACCGGGCCGGGACCGGTGGTCACGAATCTCGGACGGTTCGCCCAAGATCGGGATCTGCAGTCCCGAACGTCGCTGGTGGGCGGCGCGACGGAGCGGAGATCGGGTCGAAGGCAGGACCGTCGGTCCCGCGGGCGACAGGTCGAGTCGAAAAACCGGACCCAGGGTCCGGCCGCGGCCCCGGAGAGACGTCCTCAGGACCCCGCGGGCGCGCTGCCCTACGAGCTCGCAAGCGCCGGCACGACCCGGAACCGCTAGGCGGCCTCGATCGAGCGCTTCGACAGCCCGAGAAAATAGCCGTCGATTGCGGTCTTCGGCGCGTCGTCGGGCTTCGCGGCGGCACCGAGCGTGACGAACAGCGGCGCGAAATGCTCGACGGTCGGGTGCGCGAACGGCATCCCCGGCGCCTTCTCGCGGAACGCGAACAGGGTGTCGATGTCGCCCGAGGCGAGGGCCTCGGCGACCCAGCGGTCGAACTCCGCGGACCACGTCGGTGCCCCCGGGCGCCCGTCCCAGTACTGCCCGATGTACGGCAGCCCGTGGGTCATGAATCCCGACCCGACGACGAGCACGCCCTCGTCCCGCAGCGGCGCGAGCCGCCGGCCCACCTCGAACAGGTGCTCCGGGTCGAGGTCCGGCAGCGACATCTGGAGGACGGGGATGTCCGCGTCGGGGTACATGGCGATGAGCGGGACCCACGCACCGTGGTCGAGGCCGCGGGTCGGACGGTCGATGACGCGGTCGGTGTCGGGCATCAGCGCCTTGACGTCGGCGGCGAGCTCCGGTGCGCCCGGGGCGCGGTACTCGAGCTGGTAGAAGCGCTCGGGGAAGCCGTAGAAGTCGTAGACGAGCGGGACCGTCGTCGTCGCCCCGATCGCCATCGGCGCGGTCTGCCAGTGCGCGGAGACCATGAGGATGCTCTTCGGTCGAGGCAGCGCCTGCGCCCAGCCGGCGAGCTCGCCCATCCACCGGGGATCGTCGAGCAGCGGCGGGGCGCCATGACCCAGGTACAGCGCCGGCATGCGGCCGGGACGGTCTGGTGTCGACGGTGAGGAGACGGCGTCGATCATCGTGTGCTGCAGTGTCCCCGACGGCGGCCGGTCGCAACGGGTGCTGCGGCCGGCGCCGGATCGGACCTGCTACTTCCCGTAGGTGAGCGCCGCCTCGGGCGGCGACACGAGGGCGAATGCCGTATTCCAGTTGCCGTTGCTGACCATCTGGAGCCGGATGTTGAGCCAGGCCATGGCCTCGAGCTCGCGGGACGCGACGAGGGGGCCGACGTGGATCGGGCGGAAGCCGATGGACGAGGACAGGCCGCACACGGCGTCCTTCGCGGCGTCGTCATCGGTCGCGAACAGGCTGTCCAGCTGATATCCGAGCGCGCCGGGGTTCGCGGCGTTGCCGGCAAACACGGTGTTGAACGCCTTCACGACCTTCGAGTTCGGCAGCAGGCGAGCGAGCTCCTCGGCACCCGACGTGTCGGACAGCGCGAGACCGGAGTAGTCGGACTTGATGGGGTTCGACGGGTCGATGACGATCTTGCCCTCGGCCACCGGGGCGATCTCGGCCGCCACGTCGGCGAGCGCCGTGTACGGCACGGCGAGGACGACGATGTCCGCGCCGGCGACCGCGTCGCGCGGGGTCCCGGCGGCGGTCGCACCCGCGGCGGCAGCCACCTCGCGCGCCTTGGCGGTGTCCTGGCCGGCAAAGACCACGCCGTAGCCTGCCTTGACGGCCGCGCTCCCGAGCGCGCTGCCCACGTTGCCGGTGCCGATCACCGCGATCGTCGTCATTGCTGTTCCTCCTGGCCGGTCGCGCTGCGCCCGGCTTGACGTTTTACTGTTGGCAAAGCAACATTGCCCTTGAGCGAAAACTGTGCCACGGGTTCACCAAGAGGTCAAGTAGGTTGGCTGTAGAAAAAGATGAGGCGGTCGAGCGGGCCGCCTCGACACCCGCCCCGGGCCCCACGATCCAGGTCGGTCGTGAGACCCGACGCTGGCGCCTGACCCGCGGGCTGACCCTCGCGCAGGTGAGCGACCAGAGCCGGCTCAACATCGGGTATCTGAGCCAGATCGAGAACGACAAGGCGGCCCCGTCGCTCGAGGCCCTCGCCGCGATCGCCGGCGCGCTCGACGTGCCCCCCGCGTGGCTGCTGCTCGACTCGTCGACGCCGCCACGGGTGGTGCGCGCTGACGAGCGCCCGACGACCGCGACCGATTGCGCCCGGATCACCGAGGTGGACGCAGGCACGAGCCGGGACCTGTGCCTGCTCGAGGTGACCGTCGAGCCCGGGCATTCGACGGGCGTCCACGCCCATCACGGCGACGAGCATCACGTGGTCCTGACGGGCCGCTGGCGGATGACGCAGGGCGACCACACGATCGAGCTCGGGCCCGGCGACTACCTCGCGTGGGATCCCGCGGTCCCGCACGACGTGGAGAACATCTCCGACGCGCCGGCGTCGATGCTCGTCGTCTATCCCCGGCGCGGCCGGCGTCCGACGACCGAGGAGCGGTCCCGTGGCTGACGCATCCCGACGCGCCGCCTGCGCGTATCTCCCATCAACCGCATCGATCCATCCATCCCCGCAGCTCCCCAACTGGTGACCCGCATGTCTCTTCCCGTCTTCGACTCCCTCCTCGAGCGCGACGCCACGCATGTGTGCAACGGCGTCGGCAAGGACCACGTGTGCGTCCGGATCGCCGCCGCTGCCGAGCTGCCGACGAGGTACGGCGAATTCCACGCGGTCGGCTTCTGGAACCCCGTCGACGGCAAGGAGCACGCCGCATTCGTCCACGGCCACGAGGCGATCGACGGAGCAGCCGTCCCGGTACGGATCCACTCGGAGTGCCTCACGGGCGATGCGATCGGAAGCCTCCGCTGCGACTGCCGCGACCAGCTGGAGGCGTCGCTTCGCCAGCTCGCGACGATGCCCTACGGGATCCTCCTCTATCTCCGTCAGGAGGGCCGCGGCATCGGGCTGACGAACAAGATCCGCGCGTATGCGCTCCAGGACCACGGCCTCGACACGGTCGAGGCAAATCACGCGCTCGGCTTCCGCGACGACGAGCGCGACTACTCGATCGCCGCCCACATGCTCGATTCGCTCGGGGTGCGCAGCGTGCGGTTGATGACCAACAACCCGCGCAAGATCGACGGGTTGCGCGACCTGGGGGTCGACATCGTCGGGCGGATCCCGCTGGTGATGCAGCCCAACGCGTACAACCGCGCGTATCTCGACACGAAGATGCGCAAGAGCGGGCACCTGATGAGCGACCCGGGCCTCGAGCAGCAGGAAGCGGTCGTCGTCGGGGGACTGGCCGATGTCGGCTGACGCGCCGCAGACCGTCCTCGTCACGGGAGCGACGGGCAAGCTGGGCGCGGCGGTCGTCCGACGATTCGCCGCGGACGCGGCCCGGCTCGTGCTGGTCGGGCGCGACGAGGACCGGCTGCGGGACGTGGCAACGGCGGCGGGACTCGCGGACGACCGATGGGTGCCCGTCCTCGGCGAGTTGACGGACGGCGCCGCTGCCCAGTCGGTCGCGGATGCGGCCGAGGCGCGTTTCGGCCGCATCGACGTGCTCATCCATCTCGTCGGCGGCTGGGCAGGTGGCACCCCCGTCGCCGACCTGGACCCCGACGAGCTCACCCGGATGCTCGACCAGCACCTGTGGAGCACCCTCCACCTCGCGCGTGCCGTCGTGCCCGGCATGTCCGCCCGCGGGTTCGGGCGGGTGCTCGCGGTGACGTCACCGTTCGCGACGAACCCGGCCGCGAAAGGGGCGAGCTACGCCGTCGGAAAGGCGGCGCAGGAGACGCTGCTCCGGACGCTCGCGCGCGAGACCGCCGGGACCGGCGTGACGGTCAACCTGGTCGTCGTCCGGAAGATCGACGCCACGCACGAGCGCGAAGCCGAGCCGGCGGCGAAGAACGCGACCTGGACGACGCCCGAAGAGATCGCCGACGCGTTCGCGTTCCTCGCGTCGCCCGCGGCGTCGGCGATCAACGGCACGCGCGTGCCGCTCGACGGCCGCGGCTGACGACGTCCCGTGCCTCGCCGCGCCCGACCGCGGGTGACGTGGGTGTTCGGCGCGACCGTCGACGGCCGTGTCGCCGCGCCCGACGGCACCTCGCGCTGGATCTCGTCGCGGGCCGCTCGCGTGGACGCGCACCGGCTGCGCGCCGCGCACGACGCCGTGCTCGTCGGGTCGGGCGCGGCCCGGGTGGATGATCCGCATCTCGCCGTCCGCCACGGGGTGGGTGGCGCCGCGCCCCTGCGTGTCGTCGTCGACGCCGCGGCGTCGATCGTCCGGCCGTCGTCCCGCGTCGCCGACGACGCCGCGCCCACGCTCGTCGTCATCGGCCTCGCCGCAGCCGATCCCGCACTGCCCCCGCACGTCGGCGTGGCGCGGGTCCCGCTCGACCCCGAGGGCCATGTCGTCCTGCCCGCGTTGCTCGCCGAGCTCGGGCGGCGTGGCGTCCGGACGGTCCTCCTCGAGGGTGGGCCGACGATCGCCGCTGCGTTCCTCCGCGCGGACCTCGTGGACGAGATTGTGGCGTACGTACGCGCCGCCGTGCTGGGGGCCGGTCGGTCGCTGCTCGACCTGCCCGACGTGACCTCGATCGACCAGCTGCGACCGCTCCGGCTCCTTGACGCGCAGATCGTGGGGGACGATGTGCGGATCCGGATGCGCGTCCGTCCAGGCGGACGGCGTCCCGCACGGGAAGCGGCCTCGTCGTCATCCGCGGCGGAGGCGACCCAGCAGCGACCGCGGCCCTGACACCGTCCGCAGCCGGCGGGCGAGCACGGCGGCGAGGGCGTCGTACTCCTCCGGCCGGTTGTAGACCTGCGCGGAGACTCGCACGAGGAGCTGCGACGGCCCCACACCATCATCCCGTGCGGCGGCGACCGGAAAGGGGATGACCGGGACCTCGATTCCGTCCTCGTCGCGCAGGTCCGCCTGGAGCCGTTCCGCGGCCGGAGCGGTGGCAGCGAGCCCGGGCAGGGGGACGGCGGCCATCGCCCCGAGCATGTCGTCCGGTGCGGGTGCCCGGACGCCGAGCGCCGCGCACAGCGCATCACGGGCGTGCCGCGCGAGGGCGCGGTTCGCCGCCATGAGGCCGCTCCAGCCGTCGTCATGGATCCCGCCCACGTACCGGATCGCGGCGGGCAGCGAGAGATGCGGCGTCGGATCGACGGTGCCCGGCCAGTCGAACTCGAGCCGGAATCGCGGCCGGTGCGCCCGCTCGGCATTCGCGCCATGGGACACGACCAGCGGGTGGATCCGGTCGCGAAGGTCCGCACGGACATGCAGGATCCCGGAACCCCTCGGCGCGCACAGCCACTTGTGGCCGTCACCTGTCCAGTACGCCGCGCCGAGCCGGCCGACGTCCACCTCGATCATCCCCGGTGCGTGCGCGGCGTCCACCAGCGTGTCCACGCCGCGCCGGTCGAGCTCCCGGACGATCGCCTCGACGGGCAGGACGAGGGCGCTCGGCGACGTGACGTGGCTGACGAGCGCGAACCGGGTCCGGTCGGTCACCGCGTTGAGGTAGGCCTCCACCGCCTGCGACGGGTCGCGGATCGGGAACGGGAGCGGCACGATGACGACCCGGGCGCCGTCGCGGGCTGCCGCGGCTCGGAGCGCGTTGAGCGTCGCGTTGTACTCGTGGTCGCCTGCGAGGAGCTCGTCGCCCGCGCGGAACCGCAGCGAGCCGAGCACCGTGGATACGCCGGTCGTCGCGTTGGGGACGAACGCAAGGCCGTCCGGGTCCGCCCCGAGGAAGGCGCCGACGCGATGACGTGCCTCGTCGAGGTGGTGCTCCAGCTCGCGGTCGAGGAACCGGACGGGGTGCGCCTCCAGCCGCTCTCGCCAGACCCGCTGTGCCTCGAGAACCGGGTCCGGGCACGCGCCGAACGAACCGTGGTTGAGGTACGAGACGTCGCGCTCGAGGAGCCACGGCGATCGGTCGAAGCTCGGGCGGGCGGCCACCTCGCGACGATAGCGGACCCGACGGCCGCCGCGAGCCGTCCGACCTCAGCCGAGGGACAGCGTCTCGCCGGGCCCGGCCTCCGCCCGCGCGGTCCCGTCCGCCTCGACGATCCGCACCCGGCCGCGCCCGGCGACGGTCCACGACCCGCCCGGTCGGCCGATCACCAGCGTCTGTTCGGCGAGGGCCAGCCAGGCGACCCGGTCGAGTTGCGTCCGCCACCGGTCGAGGCGGCCCGGCCCGTCATGCGGCAGGACGGCGAACCCGGGCAGGAGCCCCAGCCCGTCCACCCCACCGCGTGGCGTCCAGCAGGGGCCGGCGAGCGCCATCGCGCCCGCGCTCGCGCCGGCGATGACGCCCGCGACGTCGTAGGCCCGACGCACGGCGGCCCACGCGGGCGTGTCGTGGAGGACGTCGGGGATCAGGTCGGGGTCACCGCCGGGGAAGTGGATCAGATGCGCCGAGGCCAGCCCCTCCAGCACGCGTGGGTCTGCGGCGTCGCGACGGGACAGGATGCGTGCGGCACCGATCTCGACGGTCAGCCCCGCTCGCTCCGCCGCGGCCGCGAATGCACGTTCGCCCGTTGCCACCGCCGCGTCCGGCCGCTGGCGCGCGGCGGCCGTGGGCACGATGGCGATCCGCGGCCGGGTGGCAGCTGCCTCCTGCGCGGCGGCGTCGGCGGCAGCGAGGAGCAGCGCGTCCATCGCCGCCTCGTCTCCCGCCACGTACTCGCCGCCACCGTGGAGCGCGAGCAGGCCCGTCATCGAGCGGTATCCGTGTCGTCGGTCCGATCCGCATCGTCATCGCCGGGGAGATGATCCTCACCCGACGCGCGCGGCGGCACGCTGGTCGGCGGGTGCGGCGTCACGTTGACGATCGGTCGCGTTGGCTCCGCTCGCCCGCGAAGGACCCGCGTCAGCCGCTCGGGTCCGGCGACGAACGGCGCGACGTACGCGAGCACGAGGATCGGCAGGAGGAAGCGGCTCGCGACGGGGGCACGGACGGCGGCGAAGATCCCGATTGCGTACACGAGCCACGCGACGAAGAGCCAGCGACCGGGCCACGCTGCGGCGCGCAGCCGCCACACCGGGATCATCGCGATGAGGCACGCGACGATGACGATGAGCAGCAGCACGGGGGACATCGCTGCCGATCATAGGGCGGCGCACGCCGGCCCACCCGGCGGCACTCCGGCGCTCGCGCACGACGGCGCCGGATACCATGCGGGGCCCGTACCCGTGAGACCTCCGTGACCGACCGCGCCCGTCCCTGGCTCGCCCAGTGGGGCCCGATGCTGCCGCTCCTCATCGCCGAGGCGACCATCTGGGTCGGGTTCGGGGCGCTCCTTCCCATCCTTCCGATCTACTTCACCCAGCACGGCGTGTCACTGCCGATGCTGGGCGTGGTCGTCGCGGCATGGCCCGCGGCCCGGCTGATCGGCGAGCCACTGTTCGGCCGGATCGCGGACAGCGTTCCGCGGCCGACGATGATGCTCATCGGCCTGTTCCTCGCGGCCGTGTTCGCGGTCGCTCCCCTGTTCGTCGTCGGGCCGATGATGTTCGTCGTGACCCGGATCCTCGCCGGGCTCTCCGCGTCGATCTACGACCCCGCCGCGCGCGGCTACCTGGTGGATGCCAACCCGCCGGAGCGACAGGGAGAGGCCTTCGGCCTCTACGGCGCGGCCCAGATGGGCGGCCTGATGCTCGGGCCCGCCATCGGCGGATTGGCCGCTGCCGCGACGTCCAACCCGACGATCCCGTTCTGGGTCGCAGGGATCTGTGTCTTCCTGTCGGGCCTGCTCGTGTGGGCGCGTGTCCGGGAGGTGCCGCGAACCGGGCACCACGCCGGAGACGATGCGCCGGGCGAGCGGCCGTCCGCCGCGCCGTCGAACGCCCGGCCCACCCGGCTCCTCAACCGGCTCCTCATGGCCGCCATCGTGATCAACATCGGCAGCTTCTTCGCCAGCGGCACGTACGAGGTCGTGTGGAGCCTCTACCTGACGTCGCTGGGTGCCGGTCTCGAGCTCGTCGGCCTGTCGTTCTTCACGTTCGCGCTGCCGATCCTCGTGCTCTCGCCCGTCGTGGGCCGGTACATCGATCGGGAGGGCGGCTTCCTCGCCCTCGTCCTGGGCATGGCAGGAGTCGCCGTGTGCGGGGCGCTGTACGCGGCGGTTCCCAACCCCTGGTGGGTCATCATGCTCGGCCTCGTCGAGGGGACAGCATTCGCCGTCGCAGCGCCTGCGCTGTTCCTGCTCGTCGCCCGCGCCTCGCCCGCGGGCCGAAGCTCGACCGCCCAGGGCATCTTCGGTGCGGCGGGCACGATCGGGACGATCGTCGCGTCCCTGAGCGCCGGGTTCCTTGCCGACGCCGATCTCCGGTTCCCGTTCTTCGCGACTGCGGCCGGGGCGGGGTCGATGCTCGTCCTCGGGCTGCTGATCGGACGTCGGCGCCTGTACGACGCGATGCAGCCGAGCCACCTCGCGCCAATCACGCCGGCGGTCCCGGGTGGGACGCCCGCGCCGGCTTTTGACGGATCGGCCGATCGAGGGTAGCCTTGGCAGTCGCGGGGTGGAGCAGCGGCAGCTCGTCGGGCTCATAACCCGAAGGTCGGGGGTTCGAATCCCCTCCCCGCAACCAATATCGCTTCGCCTTGAACCCCGGGACCCGACCACCCCGGGGTTCTTTCTTGTCCGCCGCGCCGCGGTCGGCGGCGGCGGTCAGTCCCAGCGGAAGTACCGCGCGGCGAGCACCGCGAGCCCGGCCGCCCACGCTGCGAGCACGAGCAGCGGGCCGGTCGGGTCACCGCTCACCGTGCCCAGCCCGATCGCCAGCGAGGCCGTGAGCGCGGCCGGCGGCAGGACCGACGCGATCGCCGCGACGGCAGCCGGGAGGCGCTCCAGCGGCAGGACGATGCCGCCGAGCACAAGCGACAGCAGGAACAGCAGGTTCGCGAGCGCGAGCGTCGCCTCCGCCCGCACCGTGCCCGCCATGAGCAGCCCGAGCCCGGCGAAGGCGATGGTCCCGAGCAGCAGCGCCGCGAGGACGACGGGCGCGGACGCGTCGGCGCCGGCCTGGAACTCGAGCAGCCCAACGGCGATCACGACGAGCAGCGCGATCTGCACGAGCTCCACGACAGCCACGGACGCCGTCTTGGCCGCGATCACCACGGACGATCCGGCGGGGCTCCCGCCGAGCCGCTTGAGCACGCCGTACGCCCGCTCGTAGCCGGTCGAGATCGCGAGCGACACGAGGCTCGCCGCGATGACCGCGAGCGAGATCGAGCCCGGCAGCAGCCGGTCGACGCCGGCGGGTGTCCCGGGTGCCGCGGCCGGACCGAACGCGCTGAATACCAGCAGGACCCCGACGGGAATGACGATCGTGATCAGCAGCCCCTCGCCGCGACGGAGGACGAGGCGGAGCTCGTAGCCGGCGAGCGCGAGGGCCATTCGCGGCCACGAGGACGGCGCGGCGGGTTGGGGTTCACCGACGGACGGTGTCGCTGCCCGCGTCGTCACGGCGAGACGGCTCCAACGTTGCCGACGAGCTCGAGGTACCGCTCCTCGAGGCTCTCCGCGCCGACGCGCAGCTCGGTCAGCAGCAGGCCCTGCTCGGCGCACCACCCGGCAAGCCCGGCGACGAGCCCGGGCTGGGGTGGCTCGCGCAGCCCCTGCACCTCGTACTGGATGCCCGCCCCCGCCGCGATGACCGTGGTGCCGGCGCCCAGGACGCCGGCGAGCGACGCGGCGTCGTCGGCGCGGAGCGGTCGGTCGAGCCGGAACCGGACCCGTGGCGCGCCCGAGCCGGTCAGCTCGGCCGGCGTCCCATACGCCACGATGCGACCGCGGTCAAGCACGGCGACGTGGTCTGCCAACCGCTCGACATCGGTCAGCTCGTGGGTCGTGAGGAGGATCGTCGTGCCGGCCGCGCGCAGGTCCGCGACCCGGTCCCGGGTCGCCTGCTTGGCCGCGGGGTCCATCCCCGCGGTCGGCTCGTCGAGGACCAGCACCTCCGGGCGGCCGATGAGGGCGAGCGCCAGGCCGAGCCGCTGCTTCTCGCCGCCCGACAGCCGCCGGTAGCGCGTGCCGGCGACGCGACCGAGGTCGACCAGCTCGAGGAGCCTGTCCGGGTCCTCGGGGCTCGCGAAGAACCGCGCGTAGAGGTGGAGCGCCTCGCGCGGCGTCGTCCGCGGGTCCACGCCCCCCTCCTGGAGCATCAGCCCGAGACGAGGCCGGAGACGACGGCCATCGCGGCCGGGGTCGAGCCCGAGCACCCGCACCGACCCGGCGTCCGCGCGGCAATACCCCTCGATGATCTCGACCGTCGTCGTCTTGCCGGCGCCGTTGGGGCCGAGGAGCGCGAACACCTCGCCACGCGCCACCTCGAACGTGACGGCGGCGAGGACCTCGCGCCCGCCATATGCCTTGCGGAGGTCGGTTGCGCGGATCGCGGGCTCGGGCGGTGCCGCTCCGGTCACGGGGCAATCTTGGCGTACTGCGTGTCGAAGTCTTCGGCCCGCATCTCCCCGATCTGGATCCCGCGCAACACGCCGTCCTTGTCGATGAAGTAGGTCTGGGGCGGCGCGACGACCCGGTACGACGCCGCGATCGAATCGTCCGGGTCCTCGACCGACGGCCAGGTTGCGCCGAAGTCGTCGAGGAAGCGTCGGGCGAGGGGCGGTTCGTCGTTGTACAGGACCCCGACGACCTGGAGCCCGTCGCGGGGCCCGAGCTTCTCGAGCTTCTCCTCGAGCATCGGGAACTCGTTCCGACAGGGCACGCACCAGGAGGCCCAGAAGTTCAGGACGAGGGGATGGCCCCGGAACGTGGACAGGTCGAGGGTCGTCCCGTCGAGCGCCGTTGCCGTGATGTCAGGCGCCGGCTGGCCGACGGTGGCGACGGGGCCGTCACGGCCGCACGCGGCGACCGCGACGGCGAGCGCGAGGAGGATCGTCAGGGGCCGGCGACGGGCGAGGCGAGACGTGGCGGGCCTACTGCGCGGTGAGCGAACCCTGCATGTTCGGGTGAACCGAGCACACGAAGGCATAGGTGCCGCCAGGCAGCGCCGGCACGTCGTAGACGGCGACGGCCGGGCCGTTCACGATCTCGCCCTGGAAGGCCGTTGCGCCGCTCGCGTCCTTGATCACGATGTCATGCGGCGCCGTGTCCTGGTTGTCGAACGCGATCGTGAACTCCGA
>DATFQL010000154.1:0-8623 GCA_035264305.1 Candidatus Limnocylindrales bacterium
CGCGAGCGTTCGCGCGTGAAGGCGGTCCTCGCCCGGCGTCCATCCCTTCGTCCATCCCGCCGCCGCCGTCCACTGGCCCCAGAACGTTCCGGCGGGGGCGAGGTTCCGGCAGATCCCGTCGATGACCCGTTCGCCGACCTCCACGGCCTCGCGATGTCCCGTCCGGCGTCCGTGCGCGAGCAGCGCGGCCGCGGTCGGCGCGCCGCTCAGCCATCCCACGTGCATGGCGACCCGGTCTCCGGGAACCTCGCCCGGCGGGGGATCGCCCGGGCCGCGCTCGAACGCGGCCGTCTCGAGGAGGACCTCGTGTGCCGGCCGCCAGTGCCACCGGCACAGCCCCTCGGCCGCCAGCGCGGCTGCGCCATCGAGCGTCGCCCACGCCGATGCCTCGGAATCGGCCCCGCCGTCAGCCCCACGGTACGGGGCGAGCCACGCATCGAGTGCCCGCAGGATCGGCACGAACGCGTACCGGTCCGGTGGCCCTGCGTACGCCCGCGCGTGGACCGTCCGGGTCTCGCGGGGCTGCCACGCGTGCAGGGCGGCCACCGCGGGCTGCGGGCGCGGCGACCCGTCGTACCGCAGCGGCCATTCGCGGAACGGTGCCCAGACCGCCACCTCCGTTGCGTCGCGGGTCGCGGCGACCTCGAGCCCGTGGAGCCCGAGCTCGCCCGCCTCGCGCGTCGCGAGCGCGACGGTCGTCCGCCCGTCGCTGGCCAGGGCCATGGGGGTCGCGGCGCGGTCGGCGCGGACGATCCACCGGTCCGAGGCCCATGGGTCGTCCGGATCCGGCGCGAGCCGCCACGCCGGGTAGGGGAGCGTCGACCCGGCCGGCCGATTCTCCCCGTACAGGACGCCGGGGATGAGCAGCCACGGGTCGCTTGCTGCGCCCAGCCGCACCCCCAGGCGGATGGCGGCCTCGGTCGCCGCTGGCGCCGTCCGCGTCACCTCCACCTCGATCTCAAGGCCGTCATCGTCCACCGTGCGGCACCGCAGCCGTCCCTCGAACCCGTCGCGCTCGTCGCCGATGACACGCGGTTCGTCGGAGAGCGACCCGAGCGGCGCCTCGAGCAGCAGCCGTGACCCCTCGCGGTCGGCGATCGAGACGACCAGCACCGCCTCAGGCGACGACGACATCGACGTTCCAGCCGTGGAGCCGAAGTCTCCGGTCCTCGCGCGGCGCATCGGCCCACCGGACGCGCACGGTGCGTGACTCGCCCGGCAGCAGGTCGAACCAGCCGTCACTCGCGGCTGCCCAGCCCGCCACGTCGATCGGCCGGTCGTCGTCGAGCACCAGGCCCAGGGCTGCAGGACCGCCGGTGTGCGACACGGCCACGTCCCAGGCGTCCTCGCCCACCGCCGGCACGACCGCAACGTCGACCGTCGCCGGCGGCAGCTCGAGCAGCGGCGCGAGGTCGTCCCCGCCCCCGACGACGTACCGGTTGCCTGCCACCGAACGGCCGCTCGCGTCCCGGAGCGCGAGGTCCAGGATGACGAGGCCGTCGACGGCCGGCACCTCGAGCCGCGGCCCCGCCTTCGGTCGCCCGGCGTCAAGGTCTATGCCACCGGCCGCGGACGCAATGACGCTGCCGTCGGGCGCACATGCCCTCGCCTCCACGATCGCGTCGGCGAGCGGCGCCCGGGCCGACCATCCCCAGGCCTCGACCGTCATCGGCTGCCCGTGCATCGCCCACCCGGGGAGTCGCGCGCAGACCTGGACCGGGGCGTACGCCCGGCGGACGGCGTGGTACGCGGGCTTCGGGTCGCCCCGGTGGTCGATCGCCGACGTGCACCAGGCGTTGGGGAACGACTCGTTGAGCTGCCACGGGAGCGATCCCGAATGCCGCGGCTCGCGCCGCCGGTTCGCCTCGACCGCGTAGCGCAGCCCGTCGGCCTGGAGATGCTGGCTTGCTCGCCGCATCGCATCGATGTCGGCGAGCCGTCCCCCGAAGCTCGCCTGCACGAGCGGCGCGTTGTTCCACCAGTCGCCGAGGTGTCGATAGACGGCGTTCGTCCGATCCGCCGGCCATCGGTGCTCGGGCCGGATGAGCGCCTCGAGCTGACGGCGATTGGCCATCCCCTCCACGCCGAACTCGCTGTTGAGCAGCGACGTCCCGGCGTCGTACAGCCGCGCGTGTGCGTCGAGCCCCTGGTGTTCCCATGGCCCGTGGACGTCGTGGAGCCCGTCCGGATCGGCCTCGATGTCCTCCAGCCCGTTGTGGAATCGGCGGCCGGTCGGCGACGTCGGCAGCCAGGCACGTCCCGGATCGACGTCGGCGAGTGCCTCGCGCGCGGCGGCAAGGACCGGTGCCCGCTCGTCCAGCGGCCCGGCGTCGGACGCGAGCTCGTTGCCCCCGCACCACAGCACGAGCGACGGGTGGGCGGCCACACGTGGCGCGACGGCGCGTGCCTCGGCCGCGATGAGGCGCACGAACCCGGCCTCGTGGGACGGCACGCTGTCGACGCCGGAGCTCGACTGGCTCAGCTCCTGCCAGACCATGATCCCGAGCCGGTCGCACGCGTCGTAGAACGAGTCCGATTCGATCAGGCCGCCACCCCAGACGCGGAGCAGGACGACATGCGCATCCGCCGCGAGCCGCAGCAGGTGGCCCTCGAGGGCCGGCCGCGGGACGCCGTGGAAGACGTCCACGGGGACCCAGTTCCATCCAGTCGCGTACACGCGGAGGCCGTTGACCAGGAACGTGTACCCGCGTGCGTCGGGGGGCGCTCCCTCGTTCGCAACGAGACGCACCGTCCGGAACCCGATCGGCTGGCGATGCTCGTCGCGGAGCCGGCCGTCAGCGGTCGACACCCCGACGACGAGCTCGTACAGGTGCGGCTCCCCGATCCCGTTGGGCCACCATGGCCTCGGGCGGTCGATCGCGAGTCGAACGCGAGCGGTGGTCTCGTCGAGACCGACACGCACGCGCACCACGTCGCCCGCCACCTCGGCGTCCCCGTCGAGAAGCGTGACCCGGACCTCCGTCTCGACCGGCGGTTTGCCGGCGGCGACCTGGAGGGCGACGCGGACGTCGAGCGTCGCGGCGGCCATGTCCTCGGCGAGCCATGGGATGGCCTCGCACCGGGCGACGTGCACCGGGCCTGCCACCACGAGCGACGCGGGCCGCCAGATCCCCTGGTGCACGAGCCTCGGGCAGAAGTCCCAGCCATAGCTCATGCGGCTCTTGTGGACCCGTACCCGGCTCGTCCGGCCGACCTGGGACTCGGACGCCGGTGCGGGTGCCACGACCACGTCCAGGCGGTGCTCCCCCGCCGCAGTCGCGCCGCCGGGGAGCGGCACGTCGAATGCCGTGAACATCCCCTCGTGCGTGCCGAGCTCCACGCCGTCCCACAGCACGGTGGCGGCGTGATCCACCCCCTCGAAGCGCAGGAACGCCCGCTCCCCGTCCGCGAGCGGCGGCACCTCGACCCGCGTCATGTAGCGCCACGCGCGCTCCGCGGCCCACTCGAGCGCGAGGCTGTTCCGCTCGACGTACGGGTCCTGCGCCTCGCCCGCCGTCAGGAGGTCGTGCGCCACGCTCCCCGGCACCGCGGCATCGATCCAGCCCTCGCCCTGCCAGTCGTGGCGGGCCGCATCGAGCGCCCAGTCCAGCCCGAGGTATCCCTTCAGCCGCCAGCCCGCCCCGAGCGCGATGCGGCGGGTCATGCCTCGGCCGCGGCCTCCTCGTCGGCCGGGGGAGCCGACGCGACCGTCGCCGCGGACGCCGGCCGTTCGAGCAGGTCGACCTCGTGCGGCTCGCCCCGGTCGCGGAGTGGGACCCGCCACGTCCGGATCTCGTACGGCCCGATGGGAAACGCGAGGTCACGGCCGAACGCCGGGAAGACGACGCGTGCCTCCGCCGGCCGGCCGGCCGTCTCCACCACCCGAACCACGAGGTCGTCGCCGTCCTCCGCAAGCTTCACGGCGCCGAGCACGAGGTGGTCGGGCTCGACGGCCGCGTACGACGCCTGCATCGGGAGCGCGCCCTCGTGGTACGACTCGAGGAGCACCGTCGGCGCGAGGTTGAGGAGCGCGGCGCGTCGACCCAGCCCGGCGTCGGCCCACCCGCCGCGGTGGGGGAGCAGCGCGAGCCGGAACCGCTGCTGGCCCATGTCCATGTACTGGTAGCGCACCCCGGCCGTCGGGACCCGGGGCTCATGGTGCGCGTAGATCGGGGAGCGGACGGCGGTCACCCCGATCTCGCCGCCCGTGACGTCGAAGCCGTACTTGCCGTCGTTGAGGACCGCGAGGCCGGCGCCCCCCGCGGTGACGTCGACCCAGCGCTGGCCCGGCTCCTCCTCGCCATCGGTCGACCGCTCGATCGTCCCGTACGGGATGTCGAAGGTCGCGACGGGGTCGCTCAATGCGGTGGGGAAGCGCAGCTTCAGGAGCTTGGCGGGCTCGTGCCAGTCGAGCACGACCCGGATCTCGACGGCCGTGTCACCCGCGCCGAGCACGAAGTCCTCGACGAGCTCGGACCGGCCGAAGCGGCTTTCGACCCGCAGGATCGCGCGGACGGGGCCCGACTCCACGAGCGTCACGGCGGTCGTCTCGAACTCGCCGACGACGTCCTGGTAGCTGATGCGGCGATGACCCCACGTGTCGGACGTGTCGTCCACGATCACGGCGTGTGGCCGCGACGGGTCCGCGAGGTCCACGCCGGCAATGTCGCTGCCGTCGTCGCGGAGCCGCAGGTGCGCGATCCGGCCGGTGGCCGGGTCGAGCTCGAGGCGGAGGTGCTCGTTCTCGAGGCTCGTCGGCGTCGCCCGCACCGGTCCGTCGCCGACTCTCGCGCGGTCGGGCACGACCCGGTATGTCCGGTAGCCGAGCGGCGGCAGGTCGACGCCGATTGCGAGCCGGCTGCGCCATGCGGACACGGTCGCGTACGACTGCGTCGGCTGGAACGTGACGGCCGCGCCCGTGTCGTCGACCATCCCGTCCGTCTGCTTGAGCCCGCCGAACTCGGTCTCGACGACCGTGCGCACGGGCCACGCGTGGGGGTTGAACACGACGAGCGGCGTCATGCCGGCCTCGGTGGCGATGCCGATCCGGCTGCTCAGGGACTGGATCCCGACGTTGTGGGCGCGGGTGGCGATGGCCGCCGCCTCGCCCAGCTGGTCGCGCGCCTCCTCGTACGCGGGCTCGATCGCGGTCCCGGCGAGGATGTCGTGGAACTGGTTGAACAGGACGGCCTTCCAGGCCTCGGCGAACGCCGATCGCGGATAGGCCTCGCCGGTCACCCAGCGCGTGACCGCCGACCAGGCCTCGGCAGCGGCGAGCTGCTGCTCGGCGCGGCGGTTCCAGCGCTTGATCCCGGAGTGCGCCGAGTAGCAGCCGACGGCATGGTGCTGGAGGTCGTCCCTGACGACCGGCAGCTCCTCGGTGCCGAGCTCGCGGATGCGCCCAAAGAACCGGTCGGGCGTGCTGTGGATGAGGCGCGGCATCGTCCCCGACCGGTCGAGCGCACGGATCGAGTCCAGGTTCTCCCGCGTCGGCCCACCCCCGTGGTTCCCGACGCCATAGAACACCATCATCTCGGCGAACCGGTCGGGGAGCTGGGCGAGCGACTTGTCGAGGTGGTAGCCGAGGTCCTCACGGGGCGAGCAGTATTCGTGGGGGAGCCGCATGGTCAGAACCCGGGAGCCGTCCGGCGACTCCCACCAGAACACGGGACCCGGCAGCCGCTTCTCGTGGGGACCCGGCCGCATGAACACGTACGAGTCCATCCCCGCCCGGCGGAGCAGCTGGGGCAGCATGCCGTTCTGCCCGAACGGGTCGACGTTGAAGCCCACGGTAGCCATCCGCCCGAACTCGGCCTCGAACCACCGCTGCGAGTACAGCGCGTGACGCACGAACGATTCGCCGGACGGGATGTTGCAGTCGGGCTCGACCCACCACCCGCCGACGATCGCCCAACGGCCCTCGGCGACCCGCTCGCGGATCTCGTCGAACATCGCCGGGTCGATCTCCTTGACCCAGGCGTAGTACGCCGCCGAGTTGGCGGTGAAGATGAACTCCGGGTACTCGCGCATCCGATCGAGGGCCGAGCGGAACGTCGCCCGGACCTCCTGGTACCCCTCGGGCCACTGCCACAGCCACACGGGGTCGATGTGGGCGTTGCCGATCATGTGGAGCACCTGGCCGCGCCGCCAGGCGCCGACTCCCGCCCGACGTGCGGGTTCCGGGATCGTGGTCGCGTCGCCCATGTCGGTCATCCGCCGCTGTCCTCCCCCGCCGCCCACGCGTCCACCACCTCGCTCACGAGATGGAGGAACAGGACGTGAAGCTCCTGGATCCGGGCCGTCGCATCGGCGGGCGCGGCGAGGATGAGGTCCGAGTGCGCCGCCGCGGGACCGCCGGAACGCCCGGTGAACAGCACGGTCGTCGCGCCGGCCGTGCGGCCCGCCGCCAGCCCCGCGACGACGTTGGGAGATCGGCCGCTGGTCGTGAACCCGACGACGACGTCCCCGGGTCCCGCGAGGGCGACGACCTGCCGCGCGAAGACGTCGTCGTAGGCGTAGTCGTTGGCGATGCACGAGATGACGGACGGATCGGTGCTCAGGGCGACGGCCGGGAGGGGGCGACGGTCCCGCCGGTAGTGCCCGATCAGCTCGGCCACCAGGTGCTGGGCATCCGCCGCAGACCCTCCGTTGCCGAACGCGTAGAGCCGGCCGCCGGCGGCGAACGCCTCGACGAGCCGACGCGCGACGACCTCGACGTCGGGCAGCAGGCGCTCGGCCTCGATCCCGGCCGCGATGTGCGCGCCGAGGTGCTGCGCGAGGACGCCCGCGGGCTCACGCTCAGCCATCGACGACCGCCGAGCCGAACCGCTCCAGCGCGACGGCCCCGGCGGCCACCACGCCGAGATCCTCGCCGAGCGTCGCGAGCACGATGTCCGCGGAACCGGCAGCCGGCGCCATCGCGTCCCGGAGCGCGATGTCCCTCACGGGCCGGAGGAGCGCATCGCCAGCGTTCGTCACCCCGCCGCCGAGCACCACGAGCTCCGGGTTGAGCACGTCGAGGATCGTCGCCACGGCCGACCCGAGCATCCGTGTCGTCTCGTCCCACACCCGCCGCGCGACAGCATCCCCGGCGGCGGCCGCGGTTGCGACATCCCGGGCGGTGACCGGCGTCACGTCCGCGAGCGAGGAAGACGCCCCGGCTGCCAGGGCCTCGCGCGCGCGACGCGCGATGTTCGTCCCCGACGCGTAGGCCTCGAGGCAGCCGCGCCGCCCGCACGCGCACGGATCCCCGTCGATGTCGATCGTGAGGTGGCCGAGCTCGCCCGCGTTTCCGGCCGCCCCCCGGTAGGGCCGCCCGTCGAGGACCAGCCCGCCGCCGATCCCGGTCGAGATCGTCAGGTATACGAGGCTCCGGACTCCGCGGTCCCGGCCCGCCCCGAACCGCCACTCGGCGACGGCGCCGGCTGTCGCGTCGTTGTCGACCGCCGCCGGCACGCCGAACGCCTCCTCGACGATCGCGACGAGCGGGACGTTCACCCAGCCGGGCAGATGGAGCGGCCCGAGGATGATCCCGCGCTCGGGGTCGAGTGGTCCGCCGCATGCGATCCCGACCGCCCGGATGTCGCTCGCGCCGAGACCCGCTGCCTCCATCGCCCGGCGCCCGAGCGCGATGTGGCGCGCAATCATGTCCTCCGGCCCGGCCTCGCGCGCCGCGGGCTCGACGAGACGCGAGCGGACTGCGCCATCGCCCCGCACAACCCCGGCGGCGAGCTTCGTCCCGCCGACGTCCAGCGCGAGGACGTGGTCCGACGGGCCGAGGACGAGGCGACCGGGCGTGACGGCGTCGGCCACCGTCACCGGCACGCCCGTGTATGCACGCGAGGGAACGGCCCCTCGGCGAGGGTCACCCCTTGGAGCCCGTGGTCGCAATGCCTTCGAGGAAGTACCGCTGGCCGAGGAAGAACACGAGGATCATCGGCAGGGTGACGATGACGCTTGCCGCCATCACCAGCTGGAACTCACCCTCGCCGCCGGTCTGCGGGTTGAAGCGATCCACGAGCGACTTCAAGCCGAGCGGAAGCGTGTACAGGACGGTGTCATGCATGAAGATCAGCGGCTTGACGAGATCCGTCCAGCTGGCCTTGAGCTCGAAGATGAAGACGACGATGAGCGATGCGCGGGTCAACGGCACCGCGACGCTCCAGAACATCCGGGGATAGCTCGCGCCGTCCACCCGCGCAGCCTCGAACAGCTCGCGCGGCAGGCCGAGGAAGAACTGCCGAAGCAGGAAGATGTAGAACGCCGAGCCGAACAGGTTGCCGGCCCACAGCGGGGTGAACAGCGGTGAGTTCACCTGGCCGAGCGCGTTCCAGATCAGGAAGTTCGGGATCATCAAGACCGCCCCAGGCAGCATCATGCTCGCGAGGACGAGCCCGAAGAGCAGGTTCCGGAATGGGAACTGGAAGTACGCGAACCCGAAGGCGACGACGGCGGAGCTGATCGTCACCGTGACCGCCGCGAGGACGCCGACGACAGTGCTGTTCAGGAACCAGCTGCCGATCGGCGCGATCGCGAAGATGTCGGCGTAGTTGTGGAACTGCAGCGGCAGGATGATGAACTGGTTCGAGAACACGTTTTCCCGGCTCTTGAGCGAGGCGCTGAG
>DATFQL010000155.1:0-7958 GCA_035264305.1 Candidatus Limnocylindrales bacterium
GATCAGCGTGACCTTCGCGAATGTCGGTCCGGCGTCGGTGACCCGGCCCGCGAGCGCGCCGCCCTGCACGATGACGACGTCGCCCTCCTCGATGCCGGCGTCGGTCCCCTTGTCGAGGATCACGACCCGCCGCGTCTCGAGGGTCTCGCGACCGATGACCCGGGTCGCGACGGTCTCGTGCTCGAGCCCGCCCTGGAGCTGCACGAGCGCCGTCAGCTGCTCGTTCTCCGACCGCACGGCCTCGAGCCGGGCATTCTCGTTCGCAAGCCGGTCGTTCTCCTCCCGGAGGGTCGTGTTCTCGGTCCGCAGCTCGTCGATCTCGCCCACGGCGCCGGCCACGCCGGCAACGGATCGGGCGACGTCCGCGATCGCGCCCTGGAACGGCCTGAGGGCGAACGACAGCCCACTCTGCACGTCCTGCACGTACGGGTTCGCGGAGAAGGCCATCAGCAGCAGCGTCACGGCGATCAGGATCGCGAACGTGATCCCTCGACGGCGGGCCTGGCGACTGTTCACGAGCGAGGTCATCGCGACACCGGGACCATGACGCGAACGCGGCCGATCAGCGGAGCGGACGGCTGTACGTGTCCGCGACGAGCACCCGCTCCATCGTCGGGTTCGTGAGCTGCTGGAGGACGACGCCCGTTCCTCGCGCGACGCAGGTCAGCGGATCGTCGGCGATATGAACCGGCATCTGGGTCGCCTCCGCGACGCGCCGGTCGAGGCCCGCGAGCAGCGCCCCGCCGCCGGCCAGGACGATGCCCTGATCCATGATGTCGGCCACCAGCTCGGGCGGGGTCTCCTCGATCGTGTCCTTGATCGTGTCGACGATCTGCGCGACCGACATCTCGATCGCCTCGCGGATCTGGTCGGCCCCGACCTCCACGGACCGCGGCAGCCCGGTGAGCAGGTCACGGCCACGCAGCGTCACCCGCTGGGAGTCCCACTCCCCGGGATAGGCGGACCCGATGGCGATCTTGATGTCCTCCGCGGTTCGCTCGCCGAGGAACAGGTTGTACTCGCGCCGGGCGTACCCGACGATGTCCATGTCCATCTCGTCGCCACCGATCCGGATCGACCGCGAGACGACGATGCCGCCCAGCGACAGCACCGCGACCTCCGTCGTGCCGCCGCCGATGTCGACGATCAGCGATCCGGACGGCTCGGACACCGGCAGCCCCGCCCCGATCGCCGCGGCCATCGGCTCCTCGATCAGCCTGGCCCAGCGAGCCCCGGAGTTGAGGGCCGCGTCCCGGACGGCGCGTTTCTCGACCTCGGTCACGCCGGACGGGATCCCGAGCAGCATCCGCGGCCGGGGGATGAGCCCGATGCGATCGTGCACCTTGTTCACGAAGTACTTGATCATCTGCTCGGTGACGTCGAAGTCGCTGATGACCCCGTCGCGGAGTGGACGGATCGCGATGATCGACGCGGGGGTCCGGCCGACCATCCGCTTCGCCTCCGCGCCGATCGCGAGGACGCGCTTCGTCTTGGCGTCGATCGCAACCACCGACGGCTCGGAGATCACGATCCCGCGGTCCCGCACGTGCACGAGCGTGTTCGCGGTGCCGAGGTCGATGCCGATGTCCCGGGAGAACAGGCCGAGGATGCGGTCGAGCATGCTGACGGGCAGATCCTTGCTGCGTGACTCGGCGTCCGCGAGGGCGGCGCGGCGGCGGCCGCGACGGGCCGCGGGAGGTCGATGGGGGCGCGATCGGCGACGGGGAGCAGGGCCGCGAGCTCCCGCGCGTCGATCGGCGGCGAGCGCGAGCAGTGTACCAGCGGGCCACGGCGTCTCTTCGGGCGCTCGTCCGCTCGTCCGCTCCTCCGCTCGTCCGCTCGTCGGCCCTGAGGCAGGGTCGCGGGCGGGACCGGTACCAATGGGGCATGTCGCCCGTACCTCTGTCGACTAGGTGATGGGGGTCCGTCCGCGGAGGATCGGTGCAGTCCGGAGCGACCTCGGTACGACCTCACCGGGACCATCGTTCGCGGGCAAGGAGGGACGGCAGTCCGCGGCCGCAACCGGGAGGACCCACGGGTCCGGCGGCGGGACTGTCGCCGCCCGACCAGCTGTGCCGGCAGGCCCTGCACCCGCCGGCTCGGCCCGGGCGGCAGCGTGCGGGACACGTCCCCCGTCCGCGAAGCCGGTCGCCGCAGGAATGCCCCCTGATGGACGCCCTCTCGCTCGGTCCCTCGCGCTCCACGTCCGGTACACCGGACACCGGCTCACCGATCTACGGCATCAAGGCCCGGCTCGTCGCCTGGCTGGCCGCACTCGACGGACGCCCGGGCAGTGACGGCCCATCCGGCGACGTCGTCGCCGCTGCCGTCTCGCGCCGCGCGATCCTCCTCGGCTTCACTGCCGCCGAGATCGTGCTGGGCCTCGGCCTGCTTGCCCTCGTGTCCGTCGCGGTTCCGATCGCGTCGACGATCGCGAGCCCGGCGCTTGCCGGCACAGCCCTCGCCGGGTCGACGGGCGGCGTGCTGCTGTGGACGCTGTTCGGGCTCCTCGGGTCGGTGCGAACCGTCTCCTCCCCCGATGGACCGGGCCACTTCACGTTCCACCTGCCGTTCGTCGGCGCGGCGATGATCCTCGGCGGCCCGACGGCCGGTGCCTGGGTCGCGATCCTCGCCACGACCGACCGCCGCGAGCTCCGGTCGCAGCCGTGGTACGGCGTCCTCGCCAACCACGCCTCGATCGCGATCGCCGCGGTGGCCGGCGGGATCGCCTATGCGGTGCTCAGGGACGGGCTTGCGGGAGCGACGGGTGATGAGGGGTTCGCCACGTTCGTCGCGATCGTCGCGTCCGGTGTCGTCCTCGAAGGGGTCGCGAACGGCCTTGCGATCGTGACCATCAAGATCCGCGACGGGATGACGTGGCCGGGTGTGCTCGGCATCGTCGTCGACGACTTCCGGAGCGAGACGCTGCTCGAGATCGCGCTGATCTGGATCCTCGTCATCGCCTTTGCAACCGTCGGGTGGTGGGCGCCCATCGTCATCGCCGTCTCGGTTGTCGCGTACGTCGCGCGGGCAGGTCGCGAGGACGTCGACCTCCTCACCCAGATGGTCAGGAAGCAGACGTTCCTCGACAAGGTCGAGCGGAAGATCGGCTGGATGCGTCTCGGGATGCTGTCGGGAGGGACGATGGTGATGGTCGATCTCAACGACTTCCACGAGTTCAACAACAGGTACTCGTACGACGTCGGCGACGAGGTGATCCGCGCCGTCGGCGCGCGCTTGACGCACGTGTTTCCCCGCCATGAGGACATCCGCAGCCGGCTGATGGGCGACGAGTTCGCGATCTTCCTCGTCGGCCTCATCGATCGGGTGAAGGCCGAGGAGAAGGCGAACGAGCTGCTCAACGCGCTCACGACACCGGTCGTGACCAGCGTCGGAGTCCACAGGATCGGGGCCGCCATCGGGGTCGTCGTGACGCCTGCGGCAGGGATCTCGACACCGTCGGCGGCGGCGATCTTCCATCGTGCCGAGGTGGCCGTGAAGCTCGCCAAGGCGCACGGCCAGGCGGGCGGGATCCACGTGTCGTCTTCGGGCGACCCCGACGCGGTGTCTCGCACGCGTGGCGACAATGGCGAGGGCACCGGGCGCGGTCGGTGACCGGCCTGCGCCGTGCCTGACGCCGGGGACGGGGGCGGCTGCTCGATCCCGGCGCGTGATCCATCGCGCCGGTCCGCGCCGCTATCCTCGAGGCCGTGACGCAGGCGACGGTGGGCACAGCGCGGGGCAGGTTGCGTGATCTGACCTCACGCCTTCCCGACGGCCTCGTGGACGCGGCCTGGATCTGGTTCGTCCTCCGTGTCGGGCTCGGGCTGCTCGGCATCCTTGCCGTGGTCGGGGGCCACGCCGCCGGGCCATGTCCGTCCGATGCGCCCCTCCAGACCTTCCTGCCCCGCGACGGCGTCGGCTACCTGCTCGTCGGCGTGTGGCAGCACTGGGATGCCTGCTGGTACAGCACGATCGCCGCCTACGGGTACGAGCAGGGCACGGGCTCGACCAACATGTTCCCGCTGTTCCCGGTCCTGATCGCGTCCGCGGCCGGGGTCAAGGGGAACATCGCGCTCGCCGGCCTCGTCGTGAGCGCGGTCGCGTTCATCGTCGCCCTCACGGGGCTGCATCAGCTCGTCGCGCGCGACGTCGACCCCGACGTCGCCCGGCGGACGGTCCTGTTCCTGGCGATCTTCCCCGGTGCGCTCTGGTATTTCGCGCCGTACACCGAATCGGTGTTCCTGGCGGCCGCGGTGTGGGCGATCCTCGCGGCCCGGAGGCGGCGCTGGGAGATCGTGCTCGTCGCGGGAGCGGCGGCGGCCCTCGCCCGCCCGCCAGGGGTGCTCCTCGTCCTGCCGCTCGCGTGGGAGCTGCTCATGCAGCTGCGGGCGGAGGCGCAGGCAGGGAGCCTGCGGTTGCGGGTCGGACACCTGGGCGCCGCCGTCGCGGTCGCAGCGCCGCTCGTAGCCTATGGCGCGTTCGTCGCATGGACGGCCCTCGCGGTCGGCACGCCCTACTTCGAAGCGAACGCCGCGTGGGGCGGGCACCGCGTGGCGATGCCGTGGGACCGCTTTGCCGACGCGTACGCGTACGCGATCACCCACGCCGCGCCGACGCAGATCCTGAACATCGGGGCGTGGTGCCTGTTCGCGGTCCTGACGCTTGCCGCTCTTCGGCTCCTGCCGTTCGCGTACGTGCTCTTCGCCGCGCCGCAGCTCGTCCTGACGATGACCCAGGACACGGTCTGGCCACTCATGTCGACGATGCGCTACCTCGGCGTCCTGTTCCCATGCTTCGCGGTGCTCGCGATCGCTGGTCGCCAGCGGCGGATCGCAACGGGCTGGACCGTGCTCTCGCTGCTCCTCCTCGGGTGGTTCGCGATGCAGTGGTTCGAGGGGCGGATGGTCGGCTGACCGTCACGCGCCGAGCGTGGTGCGCGCGGCTCGGCGCGCACCACGGTCACGGGTCGGAGCGCTCGCCGGACGCCGGATACACGAGCCTCGAGGCCGAACAGCCGGAGTCGCCCTGCGGCTCGATCTCGATCGTCCGGTGACCGGCCATCGACCGCCGGTCGATGGCCGTCCCGGCGAGGCGGTACGTCGCGAGGACCACGTCCGTCTCCGTGCGTCGGGTGGCGCCGCCTTTGACGGTCGACCCGCCGGCTCGACAGTCGATCGTCGCAGTCGTCGTCGTCCTGAGCACGTAGCGACCATCCTGGAGCGCGAGCTTGGCCTTTCCGCGCTTCTTGCCCTTGGCGTCGCGGATCTCGACCACGGCGTCGCACGCGCCCTTCGGGCACTTGAGCTTGATCCGCCATGTCTCGCGGATGAAGTCACCGGGCAACGCGAACGTCACCGTCCACTCGCCATCGGGTCGGTAGCTCGCCGGGAGTGGCGTCCCGGGCAACGGGGTTGCGGTCGGAGCCGGGATCGGTGTCGGCGCCGGCGTCGGCGCGGGCGGCGGGGCGGCCTCGGCAGTACAGGCGCCGACCGCGCCGGCGAGCAGCATCACCCGGACGAGCGCGCGGGCGTGCCCGTGAAGGGTCCGTGTTCGCTTTGTCGACTTCGTCATGCCTCTGCCCGGGCCGGGCGTTCGATCTCCCGCGTGCGCAGCCGCCCGTCACGTCGACGGACGCCCGGAGAATAGGCACGGGTGGCGCCGCGCGCCTATGGCCCGTCGTGCGCGTTGGCCACGAACGGTCGTACCACCGGTGCCGCTCGTCGCGGGACGGTCGCCTGCCTCAGGATCGTCCCCGGGTGACCGCCGTGACCGCGCGATCGAAGGCCACGCCCCGGTCCCGGAGCGAGACCCAGGCATCGTGGCCGATCACGACGTGATCGAGTACGTCGACGTCGAGCAGCCGTCCCGCCGCGATCGCCTCCGCGGTGAGGTGCAGGTCGTCCGGTGACGGCGTCGGGTCACCGCTCGGGTGGTTGTGGACGAGCACGATGCCCGCGGCATCGAGGCGCACCGCGTCGCGGAACAGCTCGCCGACCCGCACCAGCGACGAGGACACGTTCCCGACGTAGACCGTCGTCGCCCGGAGCACGACGTTCTTCGTGTTCAGGCTCAGGACCCGCAGCTCCTCGCGCTCCAGACGGCCCATGTCCGCGACGAGCGGGCTGGCGGCGTCACGCGGCGACCGGATCATCCACCGGCCGGCGGGTGACTCGACGACGGACCGGCGCCCTAGCTCGAAGGCGGCAGCGAGTCGGGCGGCCTTCGCCGCGCCGAAGCCCGGCGCGGCGGCGAGCTCGGCGTCGGATGCCTGGGCGAGCGAGCGAAGGCTGCCGTGCCGGCGGACGAGCGCGTCCGCCACGTCGAACGCGCTGCTGCCGCCCCCGCCCGTCCCGATCACGAGCGCGATCAGCTCCGCCGCCGAGAGCCCGCCGGGCCCGCGCATGGCGAGCCGCTCACGCGGACGCTCGGCGGCGGGCAGGTCACGGACGGATCGAGCCGCCCGGCGGTGCACGTGGGCGTCAACGTCCGTCTCGTCCCCGATCTGCATGGCCACACCCGCATCGGACGGGTGGGCTGGCACACGGGGCCGGGGCTGCGAGGACCGATGCTCGGCCTCGGGCTCGGCGTCCCCGGGGCCCGAACGACGGAAGCCCGCCGATTTCCCCCGCCGTCCGGACCCGGGAACATCCCGAGACTAGGCAGCGCTCCTTACCGGCGGCTCATCATCGGCTTCGCCGGGCCTTCCCGACTAGCCGCCGACCGCGCCGGCGACGAGGAACGCGAGCACGACCTGGATGGCGTTGAAGGTTCCGTGCAGCCCGATCGCGGCGTACAGCGACCGCCGGGTGAGGAACACCCAGCCGAGCGCGATGCCGACAGGCAGCAGGGCGAGGAACGAGAACAGGGCGCGCTGCGCGCCGACGGCAAACGACGCGTCAAACAGCGTGAGCACGTGGGCGACCGAGAAGAACATCGCACCCCTGACGATCGCGGGCGCCGCGGCGCCCAACGACCGCGCCCAGGCCGTCGTCGCGAACCCCCGGAAGAACAGCTCCTCGCCGACCGGGGCGATCACCGCGGCCGACACGAGGTTGAACAGGAGCCCCACCGCATCGTCCGAGCTGGGCAGCGGGCTCGGCGTCCGCTCGAGGAAGGACGCCAGCACGACGCCGAGAAGGATCGTCACCACGACGGCCGGGACGGCGAGCGCGGCACCCACGAGAAGCTCCCGGAGGGCCGTCGCGTCGGGCCGCGAGACGCCCATGTCGTGCCACGACAGCGCGCCGGGGCCGACGACGAGCAATCGGACGACGGCGACGTACGCGAACGTCGTCAGCACGAGGGACAGCGTCGTGGCGGCGGGCGTGGTCGCGTCGAGCCCGAGCGCCGCGAGCGGCGCCAGCACCACGACGATGAGCACCAGCGTCAGCGCGATCGCCGCCACGAACGCGAGGACCGGCGACGGCCCGCGGTACGGAAGGTCCGCCCGCCGGCCGCGTTCCACCGCCTGCGACCCCGCCCCCGCCACCACTCCGACGCCGAGCACGGCCACACCGCCGAGGAACAACCAGCGCGCGACGTCGGAACCGGCCGCCATGAACGAGACGAGGAGGATGGCGAGGCCCATGACGGACCCCACCCAGCCGATCAGGTAGAGCGCCGGAACTGCGCGTCCCTCGAGGCTGAAGGTCGACACGCGGTGCCGGTCGCGCGGGAGGCCGCCGCTAGCGAGATCGTCCGCGGTGTCGCCGTCGGCGGGAACGTCGTCCCCGACGGCGTCGGTCGGCGGGAGGGGGACGAGCGCGCCGCCTGCCGGCTCGTCAGGCTGCCCGGGTGTCGGGCGGCTCAAGGCTCCGGGTACGAGCCCGGGGCGCTGCTCGGATTCTGCGGCCCCGGCAGCTGCGCGCCGCGAAGGGTCGTCGCGCGTGCGGCCGAGCGGAGTGCGGGCGCCGGGGTGGCCGGCGTCGCCGGGGTTGGCGCGCCGATCGGCCGCG
>DATFQL010000156.1:0-4012 GCA_035264305.1 Candidatus Limnocylindrales bacterium
CTGGACGCGACCGACGCCGAACGCGTGCAGGCGTTACCCGGCTGGCACTGGTAACCGGGCCGCGGCGCCCGGCTTGACGCTCCGGAGCGCCGACCCTAGACTCCCCGCCACATCACGAACACGGGCGTTGATCGGGACGAGTACCCGGCGGCCACCCTTCCAGAGACCCGGCGGCTGGTGCGAGCCGGGAGGGCGGCGGCGGCGAATGGACCCGGGAGCCTCCGGACCGAACGCGGGGCGAGCCGACGGCGACAGCCGGCGGGGAGCGGACGACAAGTAGGCTCCGGCGCAGAGCGCCAGCGATAGAGGGCAGCGCCGATCGATCAGCCGGGCAACCGGCCGCCGATCCGTCGGTCAGTGAGTGCGGCGGCAACGCCGAACGTGGGTGGCACCGCGGAAGGCTTCGACCTTTCGTCCCGGACAAGGACGATCAAGGTCGTTTTCGTTTTCTGGGGACCACTCCAATGACCGATCCGCTCAGCCTGACCGAGACCAAGCGCCTCGCCGGTGCCGCCGACACGATCCTGCTGCGCGCCGCGCGCACGGCGGACCTGGAGACGCCCATCGGGGCGTTCCTCCGCCTCGACGATGGCGTCACGCCCGCGTACCTGCTGGAGTCGGTCGAGGGCGGGGAGCGGCTCGGGAGGTACAGCTTCCTGGGCGTCGGCCCGCGGCGACTGCTCCAGGTACGTGGGGGCCGGGCGCACACGACGACGCGCCCGGTGAGCGTCGAGGCGTACGCCCCGGACCTGCCCGTGAACGTCACCGATGCCGCCGACCCGTTGGCGGCGCTGCGGGCGTTCGTCCCCAGGCGCCGGGTGCTCCCGACCGAGGACATGCCGCGGTTCACCGGCGGCGCCGTCGGCGCCCTCGCGTACGACGCGATCTCGTCGTTCGAACCATCCGTGCCGCTGCCCGACCGCGACCCGGTCGACGTGCCGCTCGCGAGCTGGATCGAGACCGACCTCGTGATCGTGTTCGATCACCTCACGCACCAGCTGAGCGCGATCGCCTCGCTCCACACCGACGCCCCGGACATCGACGGGCGCTACCGGATCGCCGAGCGGGCGATCTTCGACGCCCTCGAACGGACTGCGAGGCCCAGCGAGGCCGAGATGACGACGGCGACCGCGCGGTCCTCGTCGGCCGGCGGCGCACCGGCGACGCCGCGGGTCGACCAGGTGGAGACGAGCCTCGGCCGGGACGAGTACATCCGGGCCGTCGAACGTGCGAAGGATGCGATCGCGGCCGGCGAGGCGATCCAGGTCGTCCTCGCGCGCCGCCAGAGCTTCGATCTCCCCGTCGGCCAGGACGGAAAACACATCGACGGCATCGGCCTGTACCGGGCGCTGCGGCGCGTCAACCCCAGCCCCTACCTGTTCTTCACGCGCACGCCCGGGATGGAGGTCGTCGGCGCGAGCCCCGAGCTTCTCGTCCAGGTCGCCGGCGATCGGTTGTCGACGCACCCGATCGCGGGCACCCGGCCGCGCGGCGCGACCCCCGCGGACGACGACCGCATGGCCGACGAGCTGCGTGGCGACCCGAAGGAGCGCGCCGAGCACGTGATGCTCGTCGACCTCGGGCGGAACGACCTCGGCCGGGTGGCCAGGCCGGGCACGGTGACGACGAGCCAGTACATGGAGGTCGAGCGGTACAGCCACGTCCTGCACCTCGTGAGCCATGTCGAGGCGAAGCTTCGGCCGGACCTCGACGCGCTGGACGCCCTGCGGGCGGTGTTCCCGGCGGGCACGCTCACCGGTGCGCCGAAGATCCGGGCGATGCAGCTGATCGCCGCGGCCGAGGGTGAGCGGCGCGGGCTGTATGGTGGCGCCGTGGGCTACCTGGGCTACGACGGCAACCTCGACACCGCGATCACGATCCGGTCCGCGGTCCTGAAGAACGGCCAGGCGCACGTCCACACCGGCGCCGGGATCGTGGCCCGCAGCGTGCCGGAGAGCGAGTTCGAGGAGACCGAGCACAAGGCCGCGGCGATGCGGCGTGCGATCGAGCTCGCGGTCGCACCGTCGGCGTCGCGCCCGTCAGCGGCGCCGGCGCCCGACGTCGGGGCGGAGGCCGCGCCGCGATGATCCTGATGATTGACAACTACGACTCGTTCACGTTCAACCTCGTGCAGGCGCTGCAGGCGGCCGGTGCAGAGGTGCGGGTCGTCCGCAACGACCAGATCACGGCGGACGAGGTGGCCGGCCTCGCCCGCGACCCCGCCGCGGACCTGCGCGGGATCGTGATCTCGCCCGGTCCTGGCGATCCGGACGCGGCCGGCGTCTCGGTCGAGGCCATCCGTGTTGCGGCCGACCAGCGGGTCCCGCTCCTCGGCGTGTGCCTGGGGATGCAGTCGATGGGTGCGGCGTGGGGCGCGCAGATCGTCCGCGCGCCGACGCTCGTGCATGGCGAGGCGTCCGAGGTCGTCCACGACGGGACCGGGCTGCTCGAGGGCATGCCAGAGACGTTCCCCGCCGCGCGCTACCACTCGCTGATGGTCGATGCGACGACGCTGCCCGACATCCTGTACGTCACGGCGACGAGCCCCGAGGACGGCGTCGTGATGGGGCTTCGTCACCGCTCGCTGCCCATCGAGGGAATCCAGTTCCATCCCGAGAGCGTCCTCACCCCCGACGGACCCCACCTGCTCGCGAACTTCCTCCGGCTCGCCGGCGAGGGCGACGCGTCGCGGCTCGACGCGGCCACGGGATCGTTTGCGACGCGCGGTCTGGCGATGCCCGACCCGGACGCGGCGCCGCCCGAACGCCCGACGGTCGCGTCGGCTGCCGGCCACAAGCGATGAGCGACGAGGTCCGCGCCGCGCTGGCCGCGATCGTCGAGGGCCGGACGCTGTCCATCGACGAGGCGCGCCTCGCGATGGGCGAGGTGATGGACGGGGACGCCACGCCATCCCAGCTCGCCGCACTGCTGATGGGGCTCCGGATGCGCGGCGAGACGGTCGACGAGCTCGCCGGTTTCGCATCGGCGATGCGCGAGCGGGTGACCCGGGTCGAGGCACCCGAAGGCGCGATCGACGTCGTCGGGACGGGCGGCGACGGGTCGGGGACGTTCAACATCTCCACGACGTCGGCCCTCGTCGTCGCCGCGGCCGGCGTCCCCGTCGCCAAGCACGGCAACCGGGCCATCACGTCGCAGGCGGGCTCGGCCGACGTGCTCGACGCCCTCGGCGTCCGCATCGACCATGACGCCGCGAGCGCATCGCGGTCGCTCGCCGAGCACGGGTTCGCGTTCCTGTTCGCCGTGACGTTCCACCCCGCGATGAAGCACGCCGGTCCCACCCGGCGCGAGATCGGGGTCCGCACGGCGTTCAACCTGCTCGGACCGTTGACCAACCCCGCCGGGGCGACCCGCGCGCTGATCGGCGTCGGGGTTCCGGACGCCGCGCCGCGCATCGCCGAGGTCGCGGCGCGCCTCGGGACCGAGCGGACGTTCGTCATCCACGGCGACGGCATCGACGAGCTGCCGCTGGACGACACGGGCGTCCTCTACCACGTGAGCCCGGACGGCGTCGTCCGTCACGACATCCGCGCGACCGAGCTCGGGTTCCGGCGCACGGCGACGTCCCGCCTGCGCGGCGGGACCGCGGCCGAGAACGCGAGGATGGTCGAGGCGGTGCTCGGCGGCGAGCCGAGCGTGCGGCGCGACGTCGTGCTGCTGAACGCCGGCGCCGCGCTCCTCGTCGCGGGCGCCGTGGATCGCCTCGAGGACGGGATCGACAAGGCGGCGCTGACGATCGACGCCGGACTCGCCACCGCGCTGCTCGCGGCGCTCCGCGAAGATCGGCGGCGTGCCGAGGCCGGGGCCCGATCGGACGTCGGGTCCGCGGCCGGGTCGCCGGCATGACGGTCGCCGAGCGCGCGAGGACCGCGAGCGGAAGCCTCGTCCGCGAGATCGCCGATCGCCGCCTGGCGGAGGTCGTCCCGGAGCTGGACGCGCTCGGGCCCGCCGCGCTGGGGCGTGCCGTCGCGGCCGCGCCGGACCCGCGCGCCGT
>DATFQL010000157.1:0-3208 GCA_035264305.1 Candidatus Limnocylindrales bacterium
CGGAGGATCGCGAGGTTGAACAGCTCGTTGTCGGTGCGGATCTCCGCGAACCCGCGATTCCACTCACGGTACGAGGCGGTGACTGCGTCCTGGTCGACCAGGGGCCGGTCAGGGAACAGGGCCTCCTCGGCCTCGGCGCGAGCAGCGCGTCCCTGCGCCACGGGCGAATCGCCGTCGAGCCCGCGGGGCGCCTCGCGCTCCGTCGTCCATGCCGTCCAGCGCAGCTCGCGCGCCTCCCCCGTCCCGAGCTCCCAGCGCCAGATAAGGCGAACCCAGCCGGCGTTTGCGGAACCGGCGACCTCCGGGTTCACAGGCCCCGCCTCCGAGGACGGCGCGCTGAACTCGAGGTGCGTTGCGCGCCGCATCCCGTCGAGGCCGTCATACCGGAACGTGACGCGGTCCGGCCGGAGGGCGACCGGCAGGTGGCGCCCGCGTGCGGCGCGCACCCACCCGCGCACCTCGAAGATGTCCGCGGCGTCGGCGGCGAGCTCCAGCTCCAGCTCGACCTCGCGCGGCTCCTCCGCGTAGTTGACGACCTGCACCCGCTCCTCGAGCACCGACCCGGTCAGCAACCGCTGCCGTCCGATGCCCACCTTCTGGGATGCGAGCGCGTCCTCGGGCCGCACCTTGTCGGCGAGGTTGCGCTCGATCCGGGGGTTGGTCAGCTGGATCGTGCCGTGGTAGTTGCCGCCTGCCGATGCCTGCAGGAGCACGGGGCGCTGGCCGTTGATCCGGAGGATCGAGCACGACAGCCGTCGCGTGTCGCCCTCGTACAGCCCCAGGCCCCGGGTGTCCGGGTGGACGTCACCGAACGGGTCGGTCAGGAGGAACAGGTTGCCCTGCTTGAGGACCTGGACGGAGCCGAGGTCCGTCGCCTTGACGATGGGACGGACGACCGGCTCGACGAAGCGGGTCGCCTCAGGGGTTGACGGAAGCGCCGGACGCTGGGCCATCGTCGGTCTCCGTGAGGTGGCGAAGGCGATCCGCCTGGTCCGCCATGACGAGCGCGTCGATGAGCGGATCGAGCTGGCCCTCGAGGACGCCGGGGACGTTGTGGATGGTCGTCCCGATCCGATGGTCGGTCACCCGGTTGTCCGGGAAGTTGTACGTCCTGATCTTCTCCGATCGGTCGCCCGCGCCGACCATGCTGCGACGCGCGGCACTGTCACGTTCGCGTTGCTTCGCGAGCTCCATGTCATACAGCCGCGACCGGAGCACGGACATCGCCTTGGCCTTGTTCTTGTGCTGGCTCTTCTCGTCCTGGATCTCGACCACGAGGCCGGTGGGCAGGTGCGTGATGCGGACCGCGGAGTCCGTGGTGTTGACCGACTGGCCGCCGGGTCCCGAGCTCCGCTTGACCTCGATCCGGAGGTCCCGCTCCTCGTCGATGTCGACCTCGACCTCGTCCGCCTCGGGCATCACGATCACCGTCGCCGTGCTCGTGTGGATCCGGCCCGAGCTCTCCGTGGACGGGACGCGCTGCACCCGGTGCACCCCGCCCTCGAACTTGAGCCGGCTGTAGGCGCCGTCGCCCGCCACCTCGAGGATGGCCTCCTTGATCCCGCCGATGCCCGTCTCGTTGACCGTCATGAGGTCGGTCTGGAAGCGGTGCTCCTGCGCGTAGCGGCTGTACATCCGAAGCAGCTCCGACGCGAACAGCCCGGCCTCCTCGCCGCCCGCCCCCGCCCGGATCTCCACGATGACGTTGCGGTCGTCGTTCGGGTCGCGCGGCAGCAGCGCGACGCGCAGGTCGTCGAGCAGCGCCGTCTCCCGCTCCTCCAACGACGCAATCTCCTCGCGCGCCATCGCCCTGATCGCGTCGTCGGTGTCGGCGTCGCGCATCTGGCGGGCGCCCGCCAGCTCCTCCCGGACCTCGCCCAGCTCTCGGAACGCGGCGACGACGGGTTCCAGCCGCGCCATCTCCCGGCCCAGCGTCCGCAGCTTGTCGGGGTCGGCATGCACCTCGGGCGTGGCGAGCTGGGCGGCAACGTCGTCGTACTGGCGGGCGAGGCCGGCCAGCTTCGCGTCGAGGCCGGTGTCGGTCATGCGGTCGGGGCCTCAGCCCACGAAGGGCGGGTCGATCGACACGGGCGCGGCTGCTTCACCCTCGGCGGCCCGCGATCCCGAGGTGGAGCCCGACACGGCGGCCGAGTCGGCCTCGTCGGTGTCGGCCATCGCGCGGACGGCCGCGGCGGTCGCGCCGGGTGCGGGAATCGGATCCCGGGCGAGGCCCATCCCGCCGTTCGGGATCGACTCGCCGTCGGCACGCAGGGTCTCCTCCATCGCCACGATCGCGACCTCGATCATGTCGTCGGTCGGCTGCTTGGTCGTGATCATCTGGACGAGGATGCCCGGGTACATGAGCACCCTGATGACGGGGTTCGCACGGTGCCGGGCACCGAGCCGGAGGATCTCGTAGCCGACCGCGGCGATCACCGGGATCAGCAGGATCCGGCTCGCGATCATCACGAGGGGCGACTGCCGGCCCACGAGGCTGAAGGCGAGGATCGAGAGCAGGATCACGACGACGAGGAACTCGGTTCCGCATCGCGGATGCGCCGTCGGGTACTTGCGGATCGCGTCGGGGCGGAGCGGGTCGTCGTGCTCGAGCGCGTGGATCGTCATGTGCTCGGCGCCGTGGTACTGGAACACCCGGTGGATGTCCGGCGTGCGGCTGATGACCGCGAGATACGCGATGAAGATGACGACCCGGACGAGACCCTCGACGAGGTGCTGGACGAGATCGTTCTCGACCTGCCCCGCGGTGAACGTCGCGACGACGAGCGGCAGGATGAAGAACAGGCCGATGCCGAGCACCGCGGTGATGCCCAGCATCAGCGCGACGCCGCCCTTGCCGATCTCCACGCCCTCCTCCTCCGCCTGGAGGCCGGCGCTTCGGACGAGCCAGCGCGTGCCCATCACGAGCGTCTCGTACAGGACGACGAGGCCGCGGATGAACGGCGCCTTCGCCGCGGGCTTGCCGCGGAACCCGGACTCGAGGCGCTCGGTGGCCCAGACGATGCGGCCATCAGGGTGACGGAGGGCGACGGCGACGGCATCGCGGCCGCGCATCATGACGCCCTCGATGAGCGCCTGACCGCCATAGGTGAAGCGGGGCATGGCGCGAGTCTACCGGGTGGCCCCGTCCCCGCCGTGGCTCGACAGTCCTGTCCGGTCCCGTTCCGAAACCCGGGGAGGAGCACGCGGC
>DATFQL010000158.1:0-2550 GCA_035264305.1 Candidatus Limnocylindrales bacterium
CGTCCGCCAGGGTCCGACGCTCCGGCTCGCCGCGAGGGCAGCAGGCGGCGCCACCCTGGCCTCGGACCCGGGGGCGGGCGTCGCTGCGGCCGTCCCGAACGCCCCGGCCGACGCGGGACCGCCGACCCCGCCCCCGCCCGCGGGCAGCGACGGCTCGGGGTGGGGCGGCCCGACCGGCTGAGACATCGACAGCGCGCCTGCGCCCGGGCACAATCAGCCGTCTGACGCCGTATCGAGGAGGTGGTCCGACCATGAAGGCCCTGCGGACCGTTGCCGTCGCGCTCGGGGTGACCCTCGCCGCGCTCATCGTGATCCCGCTCGTCGTGCTAGCCGGACTGTTCGTCTGGCTGAAGCTCACCGAGGAGGACGACGAGGAGGCGCTCGAGCTCGAGCAGGAAGGCATCTGATCGACGCTCCCAGGCCATCGGGCTCCGCGCCCGGTGGCCCGACCCAGCCCAGCACGACGCCCGCCGGCGAGGCGGGCGTCTCCGTGTTCCGCGATGTCGACCCCGATGTGCGGCACGCCGCCGAGGCCGCACACGGCGCGGATGCCCCACCGCACCTTCACGTGCGAGCCACGTCGCGGGAGCGCCGCCTGGCGGAGGCCGGCGTCCTCGTCACGGTCGCCATCTGGTCGGCCAACTTCGTCGTCGTGAAGGCGGCAATCGGCGCGCTTGGACCGTTCACGTTCACGTCCCTCCGGTACGTCGTCGCGGCGCTGACGCTCCTGGCGATCCTCCGGTGGCGCACCGGATCGCTCCGCTGGCCGGCGGGATACGGGCGCCAGCTGTTCGTGATGGGCGCCCTCGGGTTCGGCGCGTACCAGCTCCTGTGGTCGCTCGGGCTCACCCAGATCACCGCGGGCGACTCCGCGCTGCTCATCGCCGCCTCCCCCGTGTTGACGGCACTCCTCGCGGGCGCCGTCGGGATGGACAGGCTCACCACGCCGAAGCTCGCCGGGGCGCTCATCGCGTTTACGGGCGTCGGCATCGTCATCGCCGGCGGGCACGAGCTGGCCCTCGGCGCATCGCTGCTCGGTGACGCGCTGACGCTCGGCGCCGCGGCGTTGTGGGCGGTGTACACGACCGCGGGCGCGCGGATCATGCGGACCGTCGATCCGCTCCAGGCAACGGTGTGGACCGTCGTCGCCGGGGCGATCGTGCTCGCGCCGTTCGGCGTATGGGAGGCGACGAGGTCGTCCCCGGCCACGTTCTCGCCCGAGGCCGTGGTGGCAATCCTCTACGCCGGTGCCCTCGCCGCCGGGATCGCAAACGTGTTCGTGTTCAACGCGATCCGGCTGGTCGGCCCCACCCGGGTGACCTCGACCCAGTTCCTTGTCCCGGCGGGCGCGGTCGTCCTCGGGGCCGTGTTCCTCGACGAGCCGGTCGGGCTCGCCCAGGTGGCGGGCGGCGCCGTCATCGTGCTCGGCGTGTGGCTCACCCGCCGGGCATCGGTCGTGCCGCCCCGGATGCGGGCGCGGCTCGCCCCGGGAGCGACCCGGTGACCGCGCCGCTTCCCGATCCGCCCGTGACGCCGGTGACCGCTCCGACGCCCGTGCCGCCCCTCCAGCCGGGCCAGCCGCCCATCGCGCTGCTCGTCGACTACGACGGGACGATCGCGCGGACGGACGTGAGCGACACGCTCATGGCCGAGTTCGTCACGGCCGACTGGGAGTCGCACGTCGCGGCCTACGACGCGGGGCTGGTCGGGTCGCGGCGCCTGATGCACTGGGAGGTCGGGCTCATCACCGCGCATCGCGAGGAGCTGGACGCAAAGGCCGCGGCGCAGCCGCACGACGAGGGTTTCGTCGCGTTCGCCCGGTCGGCGAGGGCGGCCGGGATCCCGGTCGAGGTGGTGTCGGACGGCTTCGGCTTCTTCATCGGGCCGGCGCTCGCGGCGCTCGGGGTTCCGTGGATCCCGGTCGTGACCGCCAACACCCGCTTCGACGGGCCGGTTCCCACGATCGAGTTTCCCAACGGCAACCCCGAGTGCTTCGTGTGCGGGACCTGCAAGCGGAACCGCGTCCTCGCGCACCAGGCCGCCGGCCGTCGCGTCGTGTTCATCGGTGACGGCGAGTCGGACCGCTACGCCGCCGGGTACGCGGACGTCGTGTTCGCGAAGCACTCGCTGGAACGGTTCTGCCTCGAGCGCGGCTGGCCGTTCGAACGGTGGACCGCCTTCAGCGAGATCCATCGCTGGCTCGACCGCGAGCTCGAGGTGTTCCGGACGGACCCCGCCGCGCTACCGGGACCGCGGCTCCGCCCGCTGTTCTGCGGCGCGGAGGTATGGGGCCCGGGCCGGATCGATCCGCCGCCGCGCCATGTCGATCGGGCGGACGAGGGCTCGATCCCGGGCTGATTTTCGCCGCGGGGCCGAAAGATTGAACGATTCCGCCGTCTCGGACGCCATACAGGTACGACGGCGGAACATCCGCCGGGGAACCCGTCACGACTGCGCCCGCGGGCTGCTCCCGCTCCTCCATCGCAGCCCGCATCCTCCACGCCGGCCGGTGCCCATGCTCGGTGGCACCGGCCGGCGGTTCTATGTCCA
>DATFQL010000159.1:0-2940 GCA_035264305.1 Candidatus Limnocylindrales bacterium
CAGCCCGCCGTAGATCTCCTCGCGGATGAGCGACGGCAGCACGCGCCACGCGTCCGACTGCGTCCACGGGATGTGGATGAAGTGGTGCAGGAAGACGTCGGGGCGGCGCTCGCGGACCATGCCCGGCAGCGTGTAGAAGTGGTAGTCGTGGACCATCACGACGGGCTCGTCCTGGCCCTCGATCTCGTCGATGACGGCCTCGGCAAGGTCGGTGTTGACTACCTGGTAGCCCTGCTTGAAGGCGTCGACCTCGTGGCGGCGGATGTCCGGCGCGTTGCTCAGGTCCCAGAGGTAGTGCTGGATGAACCAGAGCATCGGGTTCGCGAAGATGTTGTAGAAGCGGTCGTAGGCCTCGGGATCGCTGTCCACGAAGCGGACCCGGAACTCGCCGCCGTCGGGCGCCTCGATCTCGAACGCCTCGCCGTCGTGCTGGCGCGCCATCTCCACGTCGGCGTCCGTCATCGCCGACGCGATCCAGACCGCGTCGCGGTGTGACGCGAGCCCGATCAGGGCCGTGGCGAGCCCGCCGGTCCCGCGCTTGACCGAGCCGTCGTCCTGATAGGTCACCGGTCCCCGGTTGGAGACCAGGACCAGGGGTGCGCCGCCTTCACCGTCCGTCATAGACGGGTAACTACAGCACCTCGTGCATGATCTTCAGGTAGTCGCGCAGATAGCGCGGAGTGAGGAAGTGCGTCCGGACGTGCTCCTTGCCCCGTCTGCCGAGCTGCTTCCCGAGCGCGGGATCCTTGAGGACGTCGAGCGCACGGGCGGCGCACTCCTCGACCGATGACACCAGGTAGCCGGACACGCCGTCCTCGACCTGGAGCGGGATCCCGCCCACGTCGCCGCCGATGAACGGGCGTCCCTTCCACAGCGCCTCGCTCACCGTCAGCCCGAAGCCCTCGCGCGTCGACTTCTGGATCACGACGTCCGCGAGCGACTGGAAGGCGTTGACCTCGATCGCGCCGACGTTGGAGAAGTTGTTGAGGATGTGGATGTCCGGATCGCCGGCCGCGTGCTCGAGCGTCGAGTTGTAGAAGTCCCAGCCCTCGGGGTCGTCGGACGCCATCGAGCCGACGAGCGCGAGCTGCACGTCCGGGCGCTCCTCCTTGACGAGCCGGTAGGCGTCGATCACGCCGATCGGGTCCTTCCAGGGATCGAAGCGGGAGACCTGGCAGATCATCGGCCGGTCCGTGTCGATCCCGAACTGCGCGCAGACGAACGCCGCGTCCTCCAGCGCCAGCGCCATGTTCTTCGGCGCGAGCGGGTCGATCGCGGGCGGGACGATGTGCACGCCGCCGTCCATCCCCGCCGGCACGTACGATCGGACGTGGAACAGCGAGGCGGGGTAGCGCTGCAGGTAGGGGAGCAGCCGCTCGAGCGTCGCCGGGTTCGGCGTCGAGATGTCGATGTGGCAGCGCCAGATCCAGCCGGCGGACTTCTCGGGGACCAGGGTGCGGAGGGCGGCCGGCTGCGGGTCGTGGACGATGCAGACGTCCCAGCCGGAGGTCAGCTCGCGCGCGTTCATGTCGTTGTACTGCGCCCACGTGGCCCACTGCTCCTCCGTGAGGTCCTGCGGGTTCCCCTGCAGCGCGTTGTGCATGATCTTCGTCGCGTTGAAGAACTCCTCGCGCCCGTAGATGACCTGCCACTCGACGTCGAGCCCGGCGTCGCGCATGAGCGGGACCAGCGTGTAGAGGATCTCCGAGACCCCGCCGCCGAACGCGGTCGCCGAGAGGTGCACGACGCGCTTGCCGGCCAGCGGCGCGGCCAGCTCCCGCACCTCCTGGATGAGGGACCGCCCCACGATGTGCGTGTAATCGGCCAGGCTCTTGTTCGCGAGGGGGACGGGTTGGAGCACGGCCGGCGGGAAGATACCCCGTCGACCGGTTGGCCTACCCGGTGTTCTGCGGCTGCTGGAGCGGCCTGGAGCCGAGTTTGAGCTCCAGCTCCTCGCGCTTGCCGTCGTGCCAGGCCTCGACCGGAACGGTCGTCCCCGGGTCGAGCAGCGCGACCGCGGTCGAGAGGTCGTCCGGGTCGTCGACCGGCCGGCCGTCGATCTTCGTGATGACGTCGCCGCCGTCGCGGAACGTCCGGACCTGGAACACGGTCTCGCCCGAGCCGCCCTTCAACCCCGCCTGCTCGGCCGGCCCGCCGGGGACGACGGACTGCACCCAAGCGCCCTTCGCGACCGGGAGGTCGAAGCGCTCCTTGAGCTGCGGGTAGATCGCCACCGTCTCGACCCCGAGGTAGGCGTACTCGACCTTGCCGCCGCCGCGCAGCTGGTCGAGCGCGCGCCGCGCGACGTCGACCGGGACGGCGAACCCGACGCCCTCCCCGCCGCCGCTGCTCGTCTTGATCTGCTGGTTGAGGCCGATCACGCGGCCGTTCGCGTCGACCAGCGGGCCGCCCGAGTTGCCGGGGTTGATCGCGGCGTCGGTCTGGATGGCGCCGGAGATGAGGAACGCCGTGAGGCCGGAGATCGACCGGTCGACGGCCGAGACGACGCCGACCGACAGCGACTGCTTCTCCGAGAACGGCGAGCCGATCGCCGCCACGGGCATCCCGACCTCGACCTCGGTGGAGCGCCCGAGCGGCAGCGGTCGCAGCGTGAGGCCGGCGGGGTCGATCTTGAGCAGCGCGATGTCGGACTCCGGGTCATAGCCGCGGACCTCCGCCTTGACCTGGTTGCCGTCGGCGAACTCGACGTAGACCTCGCGCGCCTGCCGCAGATCGGGCACGTCGCCGGTCGTGACCACGTGCGCGTTCGTGGCGATCTCGCCCTTGCCGTTGAGGACGAAGCCGGAGCCGACGCCGCCGCTGGCGTCGCCCAGGTCGCCCAGCGACTCCGACCCGAACAGCGACACGACCGTCACCACCCCGGGCGCCTCCTCCTCGTAGATCGCCTGCGGGTCGAAGCCCTTGCCGTCGCCCATGCTG
>DATFQL010000160.1:0-5474 GCA_035264305.1 Candidatus Limnocylindrales bacterium
ACCGACCGGTTTCGGCCCTTGCGGCGGCCCGCGGCTGCACGTGCCTCACCCGGTGCCACCGTCGCGCAGGGCGCGCGCGAGGCGGAACGCCCACAGCGGGTAGCCGGCGTATGTCGCGGCGAGCACGCCGAGTCGAGTGCCGTGCGGGAACAGGCCGGCCCGTGCCGCGAGCCGGCCGGTCGCGATGAACCAGGCGGCGAGCGCCAGGAACGCGAGCGACACCGGGCCGATCTGCTGCTCGAAGGTCAGCACGCGGGTCACGAGCATGACCTGGAGCAGCACGATCGCGATGGTGGCGCCGATCGCGAGGACGAGCAGCGCCTCGCTCGCGCGGCCGACCGTCGGTCGCAGCCGGTCGTGGAGCACGAGCATCGCGGGCACCGCCAGCGGCAGCGTGACGATGCCTGTGAGGTCGTTGATGAACCCCAGGCGCATGCCGAGCGACTGCTGGCCGGCGGCGAACGCGGCGAACATGCCGATCAGGAACACGAGGCCAACGCCCCCGATGACGCCGCTCACCTGGAGGGTGGTCGTGACGACGGCGGGCTGGCGACGCCAGCTCCAGCTGGAAGCGATCATCGAACGGTTCTCCGATTCATCGATCAGGTCCAGCCCGCGAGCAGCGCGATGCCGATCGCGAGCGTGGGCAGGTACAGGACGGCCGGGACGAGATCGCCCGTCGCGAGCTGGAGGACGAGCGCGCCGACGCCGACCAGGATGGCCAGGCCGGCGACGACGACCGACACGCCGCCGCCGACGGCCAGCGCGAGGCCGATCACCACGAGGGCGACGGCCGTCATGAGCACGTACGCGGCGAACAGGCCGCCCTGTGCCTCCTCGAGCAGCCTCGCGGCCGGATCCGGATCACCGCGACCGGCGAGGGCGGGCGTCACGCGTGACCGGATTGCCAGCATGGCGCACCACAGGACGCCGCCCACGGCGTACCCGGCCGTGCCGGCGATCAGCCCGGCTCGCGCGGCATCCCTGGACTCGACCACGAGGGCCAGCATCGCGAGCGCTGCCGTCGTCGCCACCGTCGCGGACGCGAACGCGCCGTTCAGCACGTACCACCCCCGCCGATGAGCGGCGACGATCGCGATGTGCTCAGCTCGGGGCACCAGCCAGATGCGCAGCAGCGACGGGTTGCCGACCGGCGCGAGCCCGATGACCGTGCCCGCGACGAGGACCCAGCCCGCAAGCGTGTCCATCAGCCGCCTTCGAGGGCGGCCGGACGAGCGTCGGCGGCGGCTGACGGGTTGTTCCGTGCGCCGGCCGGCTCGTGCCGGGCGACCCACGACAGGCGGGCGATGGCGATCCCCGCGACGAGCAGCAGGAACCCGTTGACGGGGTGCAGCGCAGCCACCGCGGGATAGCTCGTCCGGAGGGCGACGAACACGGACTGGAACGTGAACTGGACGAGGACGAGGACGGTCAGCCCGACGATCAGCCGCCGTTCGCGGCCCAGCAGCGCGAGTACGAGCATCGCCAGCGTGAACCAGCCCAGCAGGTAGCCGAAGTCCCGGTGGGTGATGAACGCGGCGGGGTCGTCGAACACCCCAAGCCCGGCGAGGAATACCTGCACGAGCCCGCAGGCGACGAAGGTTGCCGCGACGAGCGGGAGCGCGCGGCGGGCGAAGGAGCGGACCATTGGTGATGCCTCCTGGCTGCGACGTCAGGCGTTCTGGAGCGCGTCGTCGAGCGCAGCGAACAGCGACCCGCCATACGCGTCGATGAAGTGGTCGATGCCCTTGCCGTCGCTCGAGTGGCCGTTCTTCTGCCACCCGCTGGCCTCTGCCGCGAGCGTCTTGTCGCTCCGGAAGGTGAAGCTGTCCGGGACTCCGGACGACGAGGCGAGCGCCACGGCGTAGCTGACCTGAGCCGGAGTCAGGTCGGGGAGGCCGAAGTGCTCGGTCTCCTCGTAGATCTGCCGCAGCGTGACGGTGATCCAGCGGGCCGATTGGGTGGCACGCTCGTTGCCCGTGTCCGAGCGATTGACGACGATGCACTCGTGAGCCGCGACGCTGGCCATGGGCACGAGCCCGATGACGAGCGCGACGACGAGGCTGCGGATGAGGACATGCACGCCCCTTCCTCCCATAACTGGCGATCGCCGTCGGGCGACGGCTGCTGTGAGCGTCGGCTGAGCCGTGTCCCGTCGTCATGGGACCGGTGTCCCGATCCGTGTCCCGATTCGCCGCGCTGCCCCCGTCCCTAGCTGCCCAGGCCGGCCTCGCGCGCCCGGACGATCGCTTCCGCCCGGTCGCGGACCTGGAGCTTGGCGAAGACGTTCGACACGTGGTTGCGGATCGTCTTCGGTGACAGGCCCAGCTGCCCGGTGATCTCGGTGTTCGACCGGCCCCGCGCCACCAGGTCGAGGATCTCGTGCTCCCGCTCCGTCAGCTCGGGAAACGGGCGCTCGGCGCCGGCCGGCGCGGGCTGGGCGAAGTACGTCATCAGCCGCCGGGCCACGCTTGGGCCGAAGATCGCGTCTCCGGCCGCCACGGACCGGACGGCCCGCAGGATCTCGGGCCGGGTCGCACCCTTCAGGAGATAGCCGCGGGCGCCGGCCCGGACCGCCGCGAAGATGGTCTCGTCGTCGTCGTGCATCGTCAGGACGAGGACGGCGACGTGGGGCGCGTCGTCGACGAGCATGCGGGTCGCCTCGATCCCGGCGAGCCCCGGCATGTTGACGTCCATCAGCACGACGTCGGGCTGAGCCGTCGCCGCCAGGCGGATCGCCTCATGGCCGGTCGCCGCCTCGCCCGCGACCTCGATGTCGGGCGCAGTCGCAAGGAGCGAGCGGAGGCCGGCCCGGAACGAGTCGTGATCGTCGGCAACGAGGACACGGATCCGCTCGCCCTCGCTCATGTTGCTGCCGGCCCCGCGAGCGGCAGCCGGGCGAGCACCCGCGTGCCCCCACCCGCCTGGGGCTCGACCCGCAGCTCGCCGCCAAGCTCCTCGGCGCGCGCGGACATCGACTCCATGCCCGTCCCTGCCACGAACCCGGCGGGGTTGCCGGTCCCGTCGTCCGCCACCTCGATCTCGAGCGTCCGCCCGGCGGCGATCCGCACCCGGCACGTCCGCGCGTCGGCGTGCCGCACCGCGTTGGTCACCGCCTCGACCGCGATCCGGTACGCGGCGACCTCGACCGCGGCCGGGAGCTCGGGGAGCGGCGATGGCGCGCCGGCGACCGAGATCCGCAGCGACGCGTGGCCCGAACCACCCTCGAGCCGCCGCGCCTGCTGATCGATGGCGGCGACGAGGCCCACCTCATCGATGGCCGGCGGCCGCAGCCCGTCGACCAGCCGCCGGACGTCGGCGAGCGCGACGCCCACCTCGGCGGCCAGCTCGTCGAGCAGCGCACGGGCGGCGCCCGGATCGGTGTCGAGGGTGGCCGCGGACGCCTCGGCGCGCATCCCGATCGCGGCCAGCGTCGGCCCGAGCCCGTCATGCAGGTCCCGGCGTAGCCTGCGTCGCTCCTCCTCGCGCGCGACCACGAGTCGCTCTCGCGATCGGACCAGGTCGTCGCGCAGCCGGATCGCGCCCACCGCCGTGCCCGCCTGGCGGCCCAGGTCGGCGAGCAGCGCCAGCTCGTCGTCGTGGAAGCCGCGCTCGCCGCTGCGCACGCCGAGCACCAGCCGGCCGACGGTCTCCGCGCCACTCACCAGCGGGACGGTCGTCTGCGCCGCGGACGGTACCCCGGTGACGGCCGCGGCGCGGAGCTCGCCCGTCTCGTCCGTGACCTCGAGAGCGACGTACGGCAGCCGGAGCGCGTCGGCGACGGTTTCGACGATGGCGGGGAACGCGCGATCGGGCTCCGCCGCCCACTCCAGCCGCTGTCCCAGCCGCCGCATCGCGCGCCACGGCTCGTGTCGCGAGCCGTACAAGAGCCGGTTGACCGTCCGCTGGAGCAGGTCGCGCAGCGGCAGGGCGACGAGCGCCGAGATCCCCGTCGCAAGGAGCGAGACCCCGTACGCCTGGTCGGGTCCGATCAGCCCGCCGAGCGCCGCGACCGCGATCGCATACGTCGTGATCACCCCGAGCGTCAGCCCGCCGTAGACCAGCGTCCGGTTGAGCACGACGTCGATGTCGAACAGGTGGTCGTGGAGGATCCCGATGGCGAGCCCGATCGGCAGCGGCAGGGCGATCAGCCCAACCCAGGACGTCGGCACGAGCGACCGCCCGAACAGCAGCTCGGGCAGCTGGAACAGGGCGAGGCCGAGGATCGCGCTGGTGAGTGCGCCCATCGCGGCCCACCGGATTCGAGACCGGGCAACGGGATCACCGGCGCGCCGGAACCCGATGATCGCGAAGGCGAGCCAGAGGAGGATGCAGGGGACCACGACCACGAGCTGGATGCGCGGCCACGTGCCGACCCACTCGAGGGTTGACGGGGTCGTGACGCGCGAGATGGCGAGCGCTAGCGCATACCCCCCGAGCGCGACGAGGTAGGGCAGCCACACCATCCCGGGTCGCCGCCGGACGACGGCGATCGGAGCCGGGAAGACCAGGCCGAGGTGGACCGCCGCGGGCCACATCAGCATGTACACGCCTGCCGTGAGCGCTGCGTGAAGCGCGAACGGGCCGCCCTGGACGAGGTCGCTCGTCGTCGCCCCGAGAAACCAGGGCACGCTGCTGCCGGCAGCCCCGCACGCCACCAGCACGAGCGCGGTCGCCGCCGGCACGTCGGGGCGGCGCCGGAACACGAGCGCGGCGACCGCCGCCATCGCGATCGAGAACACGGCGATGCTCCAGCCCTCGAGAAGCGCCGCGGACACATTTGGGGCCGCCCACGTCACGGACGCATCGACCGCACTCCCGTCGCGCCCCAGCAGGTAGGGGAGGGGACCGCCCGCGGGCCGTTGGACGCCACCATCCACCACGGCGTCCGCCCACGCCTCCATCGACCGCCCGTCGATCGCGGCGACGCGGTCACCGGGCGCGAGACCTGGCTGTGGCTGGTCGATCGGGCTGATGACGACGCCCCCGGCGGACCAGGCGTCCTCGTAGAACGCGATGCGGCCGCCGTCCGAAGGGATCGTGAGACGCAGGACCACGAACAGCGCGGCCACGGCGAGCGACGCGCCGAGCACGGACCACGTCGCGAGCCGCCGAGCGCCCATCCCGTCCACCGCACCACGCACGTGTGACGTCCGGCCCGACGCCGGACTTGGCCAGCAGTCTAGGGACGTCCGCAAGGCACGCCGGACCCGTACATCGTGCTGACGCAGGCTCCCGCCGCGTTCTGCGCCCAGGGTGCGTGCAACCCGTTCACGCTCTCGGCCCTCGGCGTGGAGGCCGTCCGGTCGTCCTCATGAGGTCCACCGCCCCGGCAGCCCGCCCGGGCAGATGGCCGATCCGACGGCGATGCCGCGAGCGCCTCGCTAGAGGTTGCCCCGTCGCTCCTGCTCGATCTCGATCGCCTCGAACAGCGCCTTGAAGTTGCCGACGCCGAAGCCGCGCGACCCGTGGCG
>DATFQL010000161.1:0-2360 GCA_035264305.1 Candidatus Limnocylindrales bacterium
GTCGAGCGTGAGCGATCCCGCCGTCAGCACGCCGCTCGGCCCATCGGAACCGCCGGCCCGTCCTGTGCCCGCGAGATCGACCCGGCGCATGACGGCCGAGATCCGCGCCAGCAGCTCCTGCTTCCCGAACGGCTTCACGAGATAGTCATCCGCGCCGATCCCCAGCGCCTTGACCTTGGCCGCCTCGGCACTCTCGCCCGAGACGACGAGCACGGGCACATTGCCCGACGCGCGCAGCTGCCCGATGACCGTGAACCCGTCCGGGCCGGGCATCGCGAGGTCGAGCAGGACAAGGTCGGGCCGCTCCTCCCGGAAGCGCTTCACGGCCGTGAGGCCGTCGTACGCCGTGATGACCTGGTGGCCCTCCGTGCCGACGAGGGCCGTGATCGCCCCGACCATCGCCGGGTCGTCGTCCACCACCAGGATCCTGAGGGGTCGTGTCCCGATCACCGCTGCTGTCCCTGCCTTTCGAATCGAGTCACACCGCGACGGCCGCGGGAAGCTTGAGCACGAACCGCGCGCCTCCCGAGCTGCCCGGCTCGCACCACAGTCGACCGTTCATGGATTCCGCGAGCCGCCGCGCCGCGTACAGCCCGATGCCGGACCCGCGCGCGGTGGACGTCTCGCGGCGCGCATACGGCTCGAAGATCCGCTCCCGCCACTCGGGCGGGATCCCGGGACCCGCGTCTTCGATGCCGATGTGGACGACGCCCTCCACGATCCGCCACCCGATCTCCACGCGCGTGTCGGGAGGCGCGTACTTCACCGCGTTCTCGAGCAGGTGCTCGAGCACCTGGCGCAGGCGCGCGGGATCGGCGAGGACGTGGAGGCGCCTCGAGCGCACGAGCGCGGTGCGGTGTCGGGCGAGCAGCGGCGCCAGCTCGTCCACGAGCTCGCCGACGGTCGACGCGAGGTCCACGGTCTCGACCGTCGCGGGCTGGTCGGGGATCACGCGCACGGACGTGAGGATGGAGTCGACGAGCCGGTCCAGCCGCTCGATCTGGTCGAGCGTGCCCGTGTGCCACGCGGCGCGCGTCGCCCGGCGCTTCGGGTCACGCGATGAGCGGTCCACGAGCGCCGGCTCCTCGGCGAGGAGGTCGGTGTAGGCACGCACGACGGCGAGCGGCGTCCGGAGCTCGTGCGTGACGAGGGCGATGAGCTCTGCCCGTGCCTGGTCGAGCGCGACGAGCTGCTCGACCTGCGCCTCGGCCTCGGCCTGCAGGCGGCCCTTCTCGACGATCCCGGCGAGCAGATCCGCGATCGCGGACAGCTGCGCCACGTCCCCGTCGCTGAAGTCGCGGTGCGTCTCCGTCTGGACGTTGAGCACCCCCACGACCTGGTCGCGCCAGGCGAGCGGCACCGACAGCATCGAGTGGACGAACCGTCGCTGGTCGATCCCCCTGACCCACATGAACCGCGGGTCGTCGCGGACGTCCGCGATCACGATCGGCTGGCGCATCGCGGCCACCCGGCCCGTGATTCCCTCCCCGAACGGCACGACTGCCCGGCCGATCTGGTGGCGGTCGAGGCCGTTCGTCTCCGCGAGCCGGAGGTTCAGCCCGTCACGGTCCAGCAGGTACAGCGAGGTGACGTCGGCGTGGAGCGCGTCACTGGTCCCGGTCACCACGGTTTCGAGCAGCTCGCTCCACGTCGTTGCCGTCGTCGCGAGCCGGAGGAACTCGTGGAGCGTGCGGAGCTCCTGCGCCGCGTCACGGGGCCCGACCGTCGCAACGGGACAATCACCCGCGTCTGCGACGGCGTGCCCGGGGGATGAGGCGGCACCCTCGGACGCCGCGGCGGAGGACGCTGCGGGCCGGTTGCCGTCGTCGAGCTTCGGCATCGGAAGCACGATACAAGCCTAGGCGTCACCGTCACCGAACACGGTTGCGGGCGAGTACCGGGATGGATCCCTTGCAGTCGAACCGTAACCGTCGCCGGCTGGCAGCACCTACCCCGCTCCCCCATCCTTACGCCGTGGCCCACGATCCCGCCCGGTCCGCCCGGGCACCCCGATCGCCTTCGGGCACGCGGTTCGCCGCGATCGCCGCGGAGCCGCCGGGGCCCGGCTTCGGCCGCGCGCGGGATCCGCTCGCGCGCGAGGTGCGCCTGCTGGGAGCGCTCCTGGGCCAGGTCATCGCGGAGCAGGCGGGACCGGCGCTGTTCGAGCTCGTCGAGCGGATCCGACGGCGCACCATCGCCCTCCGGCGCGGCGATCCCGCCGTCGTGGCCGCGCCCCGCGCCGAGCGTGAGCGGCTCACCGACGAGATCGCCTCGCTCGATCTCGACACGGCGGCCGAGGTCGCCAAGGCGTTCACGCTCTACTTCCAGCTCGTGAACCTCGCGGAGGAGCGTCAGCGGAT
>DATFQL010000162.1:0-6775 GCA_035264305.1 Candidatus Limnocylindrales bacterium
CCCGCGGCCGGCACGACCGAGATGTCGCTCCGCTCGTAGTGCGCCTTGTCGACCGGCTCGCCGGTCACGAGATCGGCCGTCGGGAGCGGGCGCGCCAGCGTCGAGATCGGCTTCACGGCGCCCCGGATCACGATCGGCTCCCCGTTCGTGACGCCGCCGGTGAGGCCCCCGGCGTTGTTCGTCCGATGCACCCACGTCCCGTCGTCCCGCCGGCGTTCGATCACGTCGTGCACGGCCGACCCGAACCGGCGGGTCTGCTCGAACCCGAGCCCGAGCTCGACGCCCTTCACGATGTTGATCGACATCACGGCCCCGGCGAGCGCGGCGTCGAGGCGTCTGTCCCAGTGGACATAGCTGCCCAGCCCGACCGGTGCGCCGTGCACCACCACCTCGAACACGCCGCCGACGGTGTCGCCGCTCGAGCGGGCCTCGTCGATGCGGGCGATCATCGCCGCCTCCGCGCCAGGGTCGGGGCACCGGAGCGGCGAGGCGTCGGCCTCCTCGCGGCCCCGCGTGCAGCGCGCCGGGTCGATCGCCACCCCGCCCACCTCGGCCGTGAACGACCACACCTCGATCCCGAGCGCTCGCAGGAACGACCGCGCGACGCCGCCGGCCGCGACGCGGGCCGCGGTCTCGCGAGCGGACGACCGCTCGAGCGCGTTGCGGACGTCGTTGAAGCCGTACTTGAGCGCGCCGGCCAGGTCGGCGTGCCCCGGCCGCACTCGCGTGATCGGCTGCGCCCGCTTGTTGCCGTCCTCCGCGAGGGCTGCGAGCTCCGCCGCCTCGTCCTCGCCCAGCGGCGCCACCTGCATCACCCGGGTCCAGTTCGCCCAGTCCCGGTTGTCGACCTCGAGCAGGATCGGCGAGCCTAGGGTCAGGCCGTGCCGGACGCCCGACAGGATCCGCGCGCGGTCCTGCTCGATCGCCTGGCGCGCCCCGCGGCCGTAGCCACGCTGGCGGCGCGCAAGATCGACCGCCAGGTCATCCTCGGTCAGCGCGAGGCCGGCCGGCACGCCCTCGACGACCGCGCCCAGCATCGGTCCATGGCTCTCACCGGTCGTGAGGAAGCGGAACCGGTCCATCGTCACGCGTCGGCGGCCTCGCCGGTGGCCTCGGCGAACGCGACGCCACCCTCGCCCTCGGCGGACGTGAGGCCGCCCGCGCGTGCCTTCTTGAGCGCGGCCCCCATCACGTCGAGCGGGGCCGGTTGGCCGGTCCACAGGGTGAACGCCGCGGCTCCCTGGTGGAGGAGCATCGTCTCGCCGTCGGCGGTTGCGGCTCCTGCGGCCGCGGCGTCCCGCAACAGGCGCGTCTTCGCGTAGATGAGATCGAGGACGAGCAGCTCGGCCGAGAGGATCTCTGCCGGAACGGGCGTGTCGTCGTTCGTCAGGCCGATCGATGTCGCGTTGACGAGCAGCTTCGTCTTGGACAGCTCGGCCTCGATGATCGATTCGTGCCACGGCAGTGCCCGCAGATCCATGTGCGAGGCGGTCCGGCCGAAGTGCCTGACGAGCGACTCCGCGCGGTGGAGGTGGCGGTTGAACACGATGACCCGCTGGAACCCCTCGCGGATGAGCCCGTACACGACGGCCCGCGCCCCGCCGCCGGAGCCGAGGACGATCGCGTGGCGCGGCATCTTCTGGCGCCCGACGAGCTGGTCGAGCGCCGTCTTGAACCCGGGGACGTCGGTGTTGTGGCCGACGAGCTTGCGGCCCTCCTTCGTCAGCGTGTTGACGGCGCCGGTCGCATGCGCCTCCTCGGTGAGACGGTCGACCTGCGGGACCACGCGCTCCTTGTGCGGGATCGTGACGTTCGCGCCCAGGAAGTCGTCGGTACGGAGCTCGGCGACCGCCTCCGTGAGGGCGATCGGGGCGCGGTCCCACAGCTCGTACGTCGCGTCGATGCCGAGGGTGTCGAAGGCCGCCTGCTGCATCGCGCCGGACAGCGAATGGGCCACCGGGTGGCCGATGAGGACGACGCGCTTCGTCATGCCCGCACCCCTTCGAGTTCGCGGAAGAAGCCGGGGTAGGAGACCGCCGCCGATCCGGGACGCCGGACGGTGGTCGCTCCCCCGGCGATCAGGCCCGCGATCGCGAACGTCATCGCGAGCCGGTGGTCGTCGTGGGTCTCGGTCACGGCCCCCCTGAGCCGGGTGCCGCCCTCGATCTCGATGTCGTCGCCGTCGAGACGGATTTTTGCCCCGAGCGCCTTCAGCCCCTCGGCGATCCCCGCCACGCGGTCGGATTCCTTGTGCCGCAGCTCGCCGACGCCCCGGAAGCGGGAGGTCCCGTTGGCAACCGATGCCGCGAGCGCGAGGATCGGGATCTCGTCGATGGCGGCGGCGACCTCGGCGGGAGACAGGTCGACGGCCCGGAGCCGGCTCGTCCGCACCGTGAGGTCGGCGAGCGGCTCGCCGCCGGGGGCGTCACGGTCGCGCTCGTCGATCTCGGCGCCCATCCGCCGCAGGACGTCGATGATGGCGCGGCGCGTCGGGTTGGTGCTCACGCCGTCGAGATGGAGCTCGGCGTCGGGATGGATCGCCGCCGCCACGAGCCAGAACGCCGCACCCGACGTGTCGGACGGGACCGTCTCGGCGATGGCCTCGGGAAGGGTCGGTCCGTCCAGGCGGACGGTGTGGGCGCCATCGGGGCCCGTCGTCTCCTCGACCGCGATCCCGCGCGCGCGGAGCATCCGCTCGGTGTGGTCGCGCGTCGCGACGGCTTCGGTGACGGCGGTCTCGCCCTCGGCTGCGAGCCCGGCCAGCAGCACGGCCGACTTCACCTGCGCGCTGGGGACCGGTGTGTCGTAGCGGATCGGGATCAGCCGGCCCCGTCCGGTGATGGCGAGCGGGAGCAGGGTCGCGCCGGCGCGGCCCGCGAAGCCCGCGCCCATGCGCGTCAGCGGCTCGGTGATCCGGCCCATCGGGCGGCGACGGAGGGAGGCATCGCCGTCGAGCACGGCGAACAGGGGGCGACCGGCGAGAACCCCCGCGACGAGCCGGGTCGTCGTCCCGGAATTCCCACAGTCGAGCACGGTCGCGGGCTCGACGAGGTCGTCCCCGCCCGGCGACACCACCCGGTAGTCGACGCGCCCGGCGCCAACCGCGGTCCGCTCGACGCTCGCGCCCAGCGCGACGACGATCGCCGCCGTCGAGCGGACATCCTCACCGTCGCCCGCCGCGGTGATCCTGCTCTCGCCGCGCGCCAGCAGCGCGAGCAGCAGGGCGCGGTGCGAGATGGACTTGTCACCGGGGAGGGCCGGCGATCCCCGCAGGCGCGCGGCAGGGCGGACGACGAGGGCGTCGTCGGTCATGACGGTCCCGCCGTCAGGCGTCGTGGCCGGTGCCTCGCCGGTCGTCATCGCCGATCAGACCCCGGCTCCGGTTGCCGCGCCCGAGGCGCGCAGCAGGTCCCCGTGGAGGTCCTTGACGTGGTCGTGGACGGCCGTGACGGCGTCCATCATCGACGCGAACATGTCGAAGTCGAGCTGCTGCTCGGCGTCCGACAGCGCCTCGTCGGGTCGCGGGTGGACCTCGACCATGATCCCGTCGGCGCCGACCGCGATCCCGCCGATGGCCAGCGGCTTCACGAGCCACCGCTTGCCGGTCGCGTGGGATGGATCGACGATGACCGGCAGGTGGGTCAGGTGGTGGACGAGCGGCACCGCGGTCAGGTCGAGCGTGTTGCGGGTTGTCGTCTCGAACGTCCGGATGCCCCGCTCGCACAGGATGATCTGCGAGTTGCCCGCGGACGCGATGTACTCGGCGGCCATGAGCCACTCCTCGATCGTCGCCCCGAAGCCGCGCTTGAGCATCACGGGCCGGCTCGCGCGCCCGCACGCGAGCAGCAGCGAGAAGTTCTGCATGTTGCGGGTGCCGACCTGGAGGATGTCCGAGTACTCCGCGACGATGTCCACCTGGCTCGGGTCCATGACCTCGGTGATCACCGGCATCCCGGTCCGCTCGCGTGCCTCGGCGAGGTACCGGAGCCCCTCTACCCCCAGGCCCTGGAAGCTGTACGGGCTCGAGCGCGGCTTGAACGCGCCGCCGCGGATGATCGTGGCGCCGTGCGCCGCGACGAAGTCCACGGTCTCCAGCAGCTGGTCGCGGCTCTCGACCGAGCACGGACCGGCCATCACCGTGAGCGTCCCGTCGCCGATCGCCGTGTCCATCACCCGGATCACGGTCTCCTCGGGGTGGAACTCCCGGGACACGAGCTTGTACGGCTTCGAGATCGGCGTGACCTGCGCCACGCCGGGCGTCAGCTCGAGTCGCTGCTGGAGCTGCTCCCGGCGCTTGCCCAGCTCACCGACGACGGCGATGACGGTCCGGTTCGTGCCCGCGTTCTCGAACGGCGTGAGGCCCTCTGCGAGGATCAGCCCCTTCACGCCGTTGACCTCGGCCTCGGTGGCCCCGGATCGCATGACCACGAACATCGGCTGCGTCGTTCCTTGCTGTGTCGCGTTGTCGTCGCGCGCTGGCTCGGCAACAAAAAAGCAGAGGTCCTGGACCTCTGCTCTCCCGGCACGACCCGCCACCTCCCGGGTCAGATCCCTCCGGGAACGGTCATGCCGGGCAGGTAAAGCGATAGATGGCGAACACGGTCCGGCGACGGTAACGCGTGCCGGGTCCCGACGTCAATCGCGTCGACGCTCGCGCCACGCCCCGCACGCCTCGCCGCCGGTCCGCGAGGACGACCCGCAGGCACGTGCTGGTATCATCCCCGGGCTGCACGGAGAGGTCGCATAGAGGTCTAGTGCAGCGGTTTGCTAAACCGCCGAGTGGGGTAACCTGCTCCGAGGGTTCGAATCCCTCCCTCTCCGCCACAGATCTCGTGCGCCCGTAGCTCAGTGGATAGAGCACCAGCTTGCGGAGCTGGGGGTCGTGGGTTCGAATCCCGCCGGGCGCGCCATCGTCCGCGCCACCCGAGGCCCCGTCATCGGACGGGGCTTCTTCGCATCCGGCGTGCGTGGCCGCGTGCACGCCGTGGTACGGCGACCGATCTGCTGCTGCCCCCGTCCGGGGTCAGGCCCCGACGGAGACGAGCTTTCGGACCTTCGTTGCCAGGCGATGGGCGCGGCGGGCGACGTGGCGCTGACGACGCCGCGTGGCTGACCCGCTGAGCAGGTCGACGGAGGGCGGGAACCGGATCGCCGAGATCCGCCGATCGAACGCGTCAGGGTCCTCGCCATCCATGAACACGTGGCGCAGGCCGTGCGCCTCCAGGTACGAGAAGAACCGCGCGAACCGTTCCGGGTGCCCGGCGTGGAGTTCCGTGAAGTCCGCCTCCTCGTACAGCTGGGCAGCATCGATGTCTGCTGGGACAGCCGACATCTCGCGGTTGGGAATGCCGAAGTACCGGGCGAGTTCCAGGGTCCGCGTGTCGTGGCCGAAGACGTAGGCCGGCGTGCCCGCAAGGATCGCGGCGATGTTGCCGTGGATGCGCGTTCCGAACGCGAAGTCCTGGCTGCGGAGGAATTCCATCCATGGCCACGGATCCACCCAGAACCGCGTCTGGCCGTCGCGGACGATCGGGTGCGAGGCGTCGATCGGGACGTCGTTGGGCACCGTGAACTTGGGGTACTTCTCGCCCCACAGCAGGAGGCGGAGGAGGTCCATCTCCTGGCCGATGTAGGTCAGGTTCGGGTACCGCTCCAGGTGGGACATGACGATCGGTCCCATCTGGGCGATCCGCGGCGTGATGTTGATCGAGATCCGGCTGTCGCGATCGAGCGACGGCGCCCGCTTGGTCACGTTCAGGTTCAGCCCGTGCTGGAACATCGACGGGCAGCCGATGACCTCCACGTCCTTGAACCCGAGCCGATTCAGGTAGTCGAGCGTGTACTCGCCGCGCACGCCGACCTTGGGCGACCGATCGAGCACCGCCTTCAGGAACCGGGTCACGGTCTCGTCCTGTGGCCGGCGAACACCCGGCTTGTAGGGAAGGCTCGCCTGGAGCCCGCCGCCGAGGACGACGACCGGGATCTTCAGTCCTTCGACGACCTCTGTCATGCGCGACAGGAAACGCATGAACGTCGTTCGAAAGCCGTTCGCGAGCGGGATCACGTACACGTCGAAGCGCTCGTTGATGTAGTCGGCGCCCATCCGATGCTCCGCGAAGCAATCCGGGGTGATCTCCGCGTCGCTCGTGTCGAGGTACTTGTAGGCGGCGTCCAGGAACACGGCGTTGCCGACATTCGAGCCGATGCGGTTGTCGAGCGCCGTCTGCTCGGGTGAGACCACCTCGAACGGGCCCTTCGGCATCCGAAGCAGGATCCTCTTCGTCATGCTCGAGATCCTAGCCTTCCTCGCCGTCAGGCGGTGCGGCCGAGGATGTCCATCAGCATCGCGACGAACCTCGGCTCGTCCGCGTCCATGGCGAACGCCACGTTGGCCGGCTTGCCGGATCGGAACCGGAAGTCGCAGACCGTCCGGCCCACGGACAGCTCGCCGCTCGTCTCGACGTCCACGGGGATGTGGTGGGTCGTGATGACCGACGGGTCGATGACCGCGCACACCGCGAGGGCGTCGTGAACCGGCGCCGCGCCGAGGCGGTGGGGCATCGGCTGGGTGGCGTCGTAGCCGTCGATGCGCTTGAGGACGAAGCGCGCGGCAGCCTCGCCGGCTGGGGTGCCGAGGGCCCGGAGCCGCGCGGCGTCTTCGGCGGACACGAGCGCCCGATGCGTGGCGTCGAGCGGAACCATCCGGATCGGGCGGCCGCAGTTGACGACGATCCTCGCGGCCTCGGGGTCGAGCCAGATGTTGAACTCCGCCGAG
>DATFQL010000163.1:0-2325 GCA_035264305.1 Candidatus Limnocylindrales bacterium
TCCCCGTCGAGCTCGTGGAGCGGGCACTGCGCGCCGGGTGGCCGGTCGTGCCGACCTACGGTCTGTCCGAGATGGGCTCGGGGGTCACGGCCCTCCTGACCGACGACGCCCGGATCGCGCCTGGGAGCGCCGGGTGGCCGCTCCCACGGATGTCGATCAGGATCGAGCACGCGGAGGCGGATGGGATCGGCGAGATCGTGGTCAGCGGTCCGTCCCGGAGCTCGGGCTACCTTGGCGAGCCGTCGGTGGAAGCGTCGAAGCCGGTCCGGACCGGCGATCTCGGCCGCCTCGACGAGGCCGGACGACTCATCGTCGTCGACCGGCGCACCGACCGGATCGTGCGTGGCGGCGAGAACATCGACCCGTTCGAGGTTGAGGCCGTCCTCGAGCGACACCCGGCGGTCGCGGAAGCGGTCGTCGTCGCGCGGTCCGATGCGACGTGGGGACACGTCCCGGTTGCGGCGGTGGTGCTGCGCCCCGGTGCGAGCGACCCCGGGGATGCGGCGCTCGCCGCCCATTCGCGCGCAACGCTGGCCGGCTTCAAGGTGCCGGTTTCGTGGACGCGACTCGACGCCCTGCCGCGTACGGCGTCCGGCAAGCTCCGGCGGGAGGCCGTCCGGTCGCTGCTCGGGGGAGCCGCCGCCGGCGAGCTCACGAGGCCGGGCGGCGACGCGATCGGCTGGCGCGTGCACGGCGACGGACCGCGCCCCGTGCTGCTGCTCCATGGGACGCTGAGCACGTCCGAGCAGCTCGTTCGTCTCGCCGCTGCCCTCGCTGCTGGTGGTTCGTTCATGGTCCACTCGATCGACCGGCGCGGCGCCGGGACGAGCCGGCTTGCCGAGCCGAGGCCACTCGACGCCGCGCTCCACCTCGACGACATCGCCGCGTATCTGGACGCGCGGGGCATCGAGCGGGCGGCCATCGTCGGGATCTCATTCGGCGGCGTGCTCGCGCTCGAGGCCGCCGCCCGTCTCCCGCATCGGGTCGAGGCGGTTGTCGCCTACGAACCGCCGTACGGGCCCGTCGGGGACGACGCCCTCGTTGCCTGGTTCCGGCGAGTCGGCGAGGACACGCGGGCCGCGTTCGAGGGCGGGGGCGCGCCTGCCGCCGCCCAGACGTTCCTTCGGCACGTCGCGGGTGACGAGGCGTGGGACCAGATGCCCCAGCGGACACGAACATTCCTGGAGCGAGAGGGGACCGGCGCGCTGGCTGACGCGGCAGTGGCCGGTCTCGACCCTGACGCGCTCGACAGGATCCGGGTGCCGGTGTCACTCATCACCGGTGGCACCAGCCAGCCGTTCTACGCACCGATCGCGGACGAGCTCGCGCGGCGCATCCCCGGCGCGGCACGGATCCGGCTGGACGGCCTCACCCACACGACGCCGATCACCGACCCCGGCGCGGTGGCAGACGTCATCCTCGCCGCGCTCGCCGCGCCGAACACGAGGCCCGCCACGCCGCCGACCGATCGACACCCCGATGCCCTGGAGCCCGCCCGATGACCGAGGTCCTTCCTCCCGACCACACACCCTCTGGCGCGAGCACGGGCGCAGGCAATGCGGCCGCATCGCCCGAGGTCAGGGTGATGTTCGACCGGATCGCGCGCCGGTACGACCTGATGAACCTCGTCATCTCGGCGTTCCAGGAGCCGCGCTGGCGCCGCCGCCTCGTCGAACGCGCCCGGCTGCGGCCGGGTGACGCCGCGCTCGACGTCGCGAGCGGCACCGGCAAGGTGGCGGCCGACCTCCACCGCCGCGTGGCGCCGTTCGGCCGCGTCCTGGGCGTCGACCTGAGCCCCGGGATGATCGACGTGGCGCGGGACCGGCACCGCGGACGGGACGGCCTCGGGTTCGTGGTCGGCGACGCGCTCGCGCTGCCGACCGAGGACGGGACGTTCGACGCCGCGACGATCGCATTCGGGATGCGGAACCTGCCGGACTACCGGCGCGGGTTCGAGGAGATGGCGCGCTCGGTGCGACCCGGCGGCCGAGTCCTGTGCCTCGAGATCGCTCGGCCCACGTCGCGGCTCGCCCGGTTCATGCGCTGGTGGTTCGACCGGATCGTCCCGGTCCTCGGCCGGCTGGCAGGCCAGGGCGCGGCGTACGCGTATCTCGTGAAGTCGGTCCAGGCGTACCCGTCCCCGGAGCGGATCGCGGAGATCATGGCCGAGGCCGGCCTCGTCGACGTGCGCTGGAGCGGCATGACCGGCGGGATCGTCACGCTGCACGAGGGGACCGTTCCGCGCGACTGATTCGCGAGCGGACGCATGGCCCCGGCGCGGGCTCCATGCGTAGACTGCCGCGATGCCCGATCCCGTCGCGCGCC
>DATFQL010000164.1:0-13015 GCA_035264305.1 Candidatus Limnocylindrales bacterium
TTGCTCGCAACCGACTGGCGCCGACGACGCCGCAGCGGGGAGGCGCTGGTCGGATAGGCTTCGGGCATGGCCACTCGACGGGTCGCCTGGCGCCGCTCCGACGAGGTGCAGGCCGACGAGCACTGCACGATCACGCTCCGCGATTCCGGGCTGTCGCTCGTGGGAACCGTCCTCGGGGCCGAGGAGGGCCTGCCGGTCCGCGTCGAGTACCGCGTGCTCGCCGACGGGGCAGGCGCGACGACGGGCGTCCACGTCCGCGACCTGCGGGGATTCGCCCAGCGCACACTCACGCTCGCCCGGGACGCGAAGGGCAACTGGACGGTGGACGGAGTGGCGTCGAAGGGCCTCAAGGGCTGCATCGACGTCGACCTCGGCTGCAGCCCGTCGACGAACACGCTGCCGATCCGCCGCCTGCGGCTCGCGGTCGGCGCCTCCAAGACGATTCAGGCGGCCTGGGTGCGCTTTCCCGGGCTCACGGTGGAGAAGGCGAAGCAGACGTACACGCGCGTCGACGAGTTCACCTATCGCTACGCGAGCGGAGCGTTCGAGGCCGAGCTCGTCGTCGACGAGGATGGCGTCGTGGCACAGTACGCGGAGTGGCAGCGGACGGCGGTCGCCCTCGGACCCGACGAGACGGAGCCGCTCGACGCGGCGCGCTGAGCGCCGTTACGCAGGGAGGCCCGGCTCGCCGAGCGCGCGGGCGATGATTTCCTCCACGACCTGACCCTTCGCATCGGCGTAGTCCTGGACGTACGCCCAGGTCCGGGCCGCGAGCTCGCGCTTCGTCGCCTCGTATTGGGCGCGCTCCTCGGGGTGGGTTCGGAGGCGATCGCGGAACGCGAGCATCCGGTCGATCTCGGCCGCGCCCGGGGAGAACGTGTGCAGGTTGATGTTCGTGTCCGGGCCCTTGAACAGCCGGTGCTCGTACCAGTCCGGCTCGCGGATCGTGAGCCGGTACCCGGCGGCGACCATGTCCGGAACATACGCGTCCTCGTTCGCGGTGTCGGGAACGACGAGGAGGATGTCGATCTGGGGCTTTGCCGACAAGCCCGGGACCGATGTCGAGCCCACGTGCTCGAGCTGGACGACGCGCTCCCGGAGGATCGAGCGGATCCGGGCGGCCTCGCGCTCGTACGACGCAGGCCATGCGTCGTCGTACGCCACGAGCCGGATGGTTCGGTCGTGCCTCGGCGCCCCGTCGATCCACGCCCGATCGAGCTGGGCCTTCCGGTCCGCCGCCGCAGTCTCGTCGTCGTCCACGCGCTCCCTCCACTCGTGTCGAGGCACGATACGGCTTGGAGCCCGCGTCCCGGGCGCTCGTCGCGGCGGCCGTGCCCTCGCCCGTCTCCCGGCGTGCACGGGCGGTCGTGCGCGGGCCGCCGCACGCAGATCGCCTCGCGTTCCAACCGGAGCGATTCCCGCCCGTTGGAACGCAGCTCTTGTTCCGACCGGAGCGATTCCCGCTTGTTGGAACGTGCGCTGAACCGGACCGCGGCGAGCCGAAGACCGCGGCCTGGCACGGCATGCCACGGGAGGCGCACCCCGCACCCGAACCGGCCGTGGCGACGGCAGGCCGAGGCCAATCGCGCAGATGAAATGGTGGAGATGGGGGAGAGTCGAACTCCCCGTCCAGAACCCTTCGCCTGGAACCAGCTACGAGCGTGTCCGATGATTTTCGTCAACCGGTCGGCCGCCCATCGGCAGGCTTCCGTCCGGCCCATCCACGTGTCCCTAGATCGGGCTTGACGCCGGCCTACGTGACCTCGGCCGGGCTGCACCTCCGCTGAGTGACGCTTCCACGGCCCGCGGAGGGGAGGCCGCTTCCACGCTCACCTTACGGCCTAGGCCGCGAGGGCGAGAGCAGGCTGCTTGTTGGCAGTTACTTCGTTTTGCCGCCTGTTTTACGAGGCCTGACGGCACCTCGGCTCGCGTTTCCAGACAGCCAGGCCCTGTCGAAACCACGCATCCCCACAGGATCCGAACCGTCGTTCGTAAGCACGAATCCTAGCATTTGGGTCGATCCCGGTCGATTCGGGGGCCGTGGGCGGGCGCTGCATCGCCTTGTCCGCCGGGCGATCCATCCCTCGGAGTCATCCGCGAGTGGAACGCCCGGCGATCTCTGAGGCAGCGTCGCTCCTAGTCCTGAGCGCGGACGACGACGGGCGCCGGCGCGAGCCGGGCGCGGAGCTCGGGCTGCTCCCGCGCGACGGACCGGCGCGCCGGGACGAACGTCGCCGCGACCGCCGCGACGGCGAGGACCGCTGCGCCGACCCACACGGCAGGCACCATCCCGTCGACGAACGCCTGCGGGCTCGTGTACCCGCCGTTGGCCGAGAAGACGGACGCGAGGACCGCGACGCCGAACACGCCACCGACCTCGCGAATCGTGTTGTTCGCGCCCGAGGCTCGTCCTTCCTCTTCCGGACGGACGGCGGACAGGACGACGTTCGCGGTCGGCGCGAAGAACAGCGCCATCCCGGTGCCGCTGATGATGAACGCCGGGACGATCGCGAGGTACTCGACCGTGGGCGTGGAGATGGCCGCGATCCAGGCGAGGCCCAGCGACATCAGCACCATGCCGGTGACGAGCAGTGGCCGCGCCCCGATGCGGTCGGACAGGACGCCGGCGACCGGCGCGACGACGATCGGCATCATCGTCCACGGCAGCGTCCGGATCCCGGCCTCGAGCGGCGAGTAGCCCTGCGCGACCTGGAAGAACTGCGCCAGCAGGAAGATCGAACCGAACAGGCCGAACGACATGAGCAGGCTCACGGCGTTCGCGGCCGAGAACGCACGGTTCCGGAAGAACCGCAGGGGGAGCATCGGGTTCGACGTGCGCGCCTCCCACGCGACGAACGCGACGAGCAGGACGGCGGCCACGACGAGGGCAGCCACGATCTCGACGCTCGTCCAGCCCTTCTCGTTGCCATGGATGAGGGCCCAGACGAGCGCGAACAGTCCGCCGGAGACGAGCCCCAGCCCGGGCAGGTCGAGTGCCGCGTCCGGACCATGCGTCTCGCGCAGGAAGGCCATCGCGAGCGGGATAAGGACGATGCCGATCGGGACGTTGACCCAGAAGATGAACTGCCAGGAGAGGCCCTCGACAATTGCACCGCCGACGAGCGGGCCGAGTGCGATGGCGAGACCGGCGATCGCACCCCATGCTCCCAGGGCCAGGCCACGACGCTCGGTCGGCACCGCGTCCGACAGGATCGTGAGGGTCAGGGGCGTCACGATGGCGGCACCGAAGCCCTGGAGCGCGCGCGCGAGGACGAGCATGTCGCCGGTGGGCGCGAGCGCGGCGAAGGCCGACGCACCGGTGAACAGCGCGACGCCGATCGTGAACATGCGCTTGCGGCCGAAGCGGTCGCCGAGGGCCGCCCCGGTCAGCAGGAGGACCGCGAACGTCAGGGTGTACGCGTTGACGGTCCACTCAAGCTGGGCAAGGGACGCTCCAAGGCTCTCCTTGATCACGGGCAAGGCGGTTGTCACCACGAGGTTGTCGAGTGCGGTCATGAACAGCGCGATCGAGCTGATCGCGAACGTCGCGAGCGCGAGGCGACGGGCGGCTTGCTGCTGGGGCACGACATCATTCCTTTCGGGAGGCGGATTGCTCCGCGGTGGTTGGTAGTTAGTGCTCACTACTTCTCGAGCGCATAAAAAGAGGCGCTATTCGGCCGGCGCGACCCCTTCGCAGATCTGGCCCCACGCAAGCGTCGAGTCGTCGAGCTGCAGCGCCGCCGCGACGTTCATCAGCATCCCCTGCGCGAAGAACTCCCTGAGCCCGGACGCCGGGACGCCGGAGCGTTCGGACACCAGGGTGATGAGGTCGGAGAAGCGGCGGCTGACAAACGTCCGGATCTCCGGATCGTCACACGCGGCGAATGCGTGAAGCTGGAGCCGGAAGAGCGAGTGGTCCTCCAGGAGCGCGCCGTATCGGAGGCCCATGCCGGCGAGGACTGGGCTGTAGTCGGTCGACAGACCGACGAGCGGATGGTCCGCCGCGTACGCGAGCTCGTGTTCGATCCTCGTGAACGCCCGATCCACCGCGGCGATGAACAGGTCCCGCTTCGTTCCGAACAGCCGGAAGAGGTACGGCTGGCTCACACCGGCCAGGCGGGCGATGTCCTCGGTGGAGGTGCCGTGGAGTCCGGACGAGGCGAACGCACGCACCGCGGCCTCGACGACCTCTGCTCGGCGCTCGTCCGCGGACAGCCTGCGCGTCGCCCCACGGGGATCGAGCGATGCGGACGTCGGTCGGGGCGTGACGGCAGTGGTTCGCGGCATGAGCGTGAGGTTAGTGATTGCTAACTACGTTGTCAAGCCGGAAGCTTCCGCTGGTGTCGCGCTCCTTCATCACGGGAGGTCCCCATCCGGAACCTTGGCGTGGCGACGGGCGTACGATCCGACGATGCTCCACCCCGCCGCCGCGCCGACCGTTGCCCTGCTCATGGGCCGCCTGCTGGTTGCGGGAGCCCTGCTGGCCATGGCCGCGATCGCCGTCCGGCGCCGATGACCGAGCCGCTGCCGCTCGACGAGCTTCTCCCCCGCCTCCGGGAACGAGCGTCCGATCCGGCGCGCCGGACGTCCAGCCGCCCGAGCCAGATGATGGCCGGCGTCCGGTCGATGGATCTCGGCGGGTTGCTCGCGATGGGCCGATCGTTGGCGAGCCAGCTGCGCGGCGTGGTCGCGGCCAACGAGGCGGGCGCGATCGACCCCGCCGGCCATGCGGCAGCCCTCGAGCTCGAGCAGCAGATGACGACCCCCGCGCCGACCGTCCTGCCGGGACCGGCGGACGAGGCCGCGATCGGCGCCACGGAGTCGCGACTGGGCGTCCGGCTGCCGAGCGCGCTGCGTCGCATCTACGGAGAGGTCGCCGACGGCGGCTTCGGGCCGGGCGAGGGGATGCTTCCCCTGTCCCAGGTCGTCCGGCAGTACGAGGAGCTCCGATCGCCCGGGATGATGCCCGACGACCGCACCTGGCCCGATGGCCTGTTGCCGATCGTGTCCATGGACCCGGGCTGGGACTGCGTTGAGGCGGCGACCGGCCGCGTCATCGCGTGGGATCCCGAGGACCTGGACGAGCGCGTGAGCGACCGCACGTGGGCCGAGGCTTTCCGCGAGATCCACCCGACCGTCGAGGCATGGCTCACCGACTGGGTCGGGTCGAGGACCGAGCAGGAGGTCCTCGACGTCCAGATGCGGACGATGCGCGAGAGCGGAGCCTACTCGCATATCCGGACCATCCAGCGGATGAGTCCCGACCAGCTCGAGTCGTTGGGGCTCGAGCCCGGCTGGGAGGCCGAGATGGCCGCGGGCATGGGTGTGGCGTGGCCGCCCCCGGACGACACGCCGCAGGGCTGACCGAACGCCCGGCGCCATCCACCCACGGGTACCATCGCCGCCATGCGCCTGATCCCGTGGGAAGAGGAGCGGATCGCGATCTTCGCCGCGGCCGAGCTTGCCCGCCGCCGGCGCGCGCGCGGGCTGCGCCTCAACCACCCTGAGGCCGTGGCCATCATCGCGGACGCGATGCTCGAGGCGGCACGCGCCGGTGTCGTGTACGAAGACGTCGAGGACGCAGGCCGCCATGCCGTCGATCCGGACGACGTCCTCGACGGGGTCCGCGAGCTGCTCGACGAGATCCGTGTCGAGGTGCTGCTCGGCGACGGCGCCCGGGTGGTTGCGCTGACGGATCCGCTCGACCGCGGGACGCCACCCGACGGCCTCGGGCCTGGAGCGCTGGTCGTCGGCGATCCGTCGGACGTGGTGCTGAACGACGGCCGCGACACGGTCGAGCTGGAGGTCGCAAGCCGGTCGACGCGGCGGGTCCGCGTCTCCTCGCACTTCCCCTTCGACCAAGTGAACCGGCGGCTCGACTTCGACCGGCACGCCGCTCGCGGCTTCCGTCTCGACCTCCCCCCGGGCGGCTACACCGGGTGGGAGCCGGGGGAGACGAAGGTCGTCCGCCTCGTCCGGACGGGGGGGACCGGCGTCGGCGACACGGGGCCGTGAGCCGTCTCACGGCCCACGAGTATCGTCTCCGCTACGGTGCCACCACCGGCGACCGGATCCGCCTCGGGGATACGGATCTGTGGATCCGAGTCCAGGACGACTGGACGGCACGCGGCGACGAGCCCGTCTGGGGGTACGCGAAGAACCTCCGCTCGCGGATGGCCCAATGGGACGAGGCGGCGGGGCCGTCGGAGCTCGACCTCGTGCTCGCAGGCGCGCTCGTCGTCGACCCGGCGATCGGCGTCGTGAAGGCCGACATCGGGATCAAGGACGGGCGGATCGCGGGCATCGGCCGGGCCGGCAGCCCCGCGATCAGCGACGGCATCGACCTCGTCATCGGTCCGCACACGAAGTCGTACATGGCCTACGGGCTGATCGCGACGCCCGGCGGGGTCGACACCCACGTCCACACGATCACGCCCGAGCTCCTCGCGCCGGCGCTGTCCGGTGGCGTGACGACGTTCATCAGTGCCGGCTTCGAAGAGCCGCCGTTCGCGATGGAACGGGTCCTCGCCGGCATGGAGTCATGGCCGATCAACATCGGGATGCAGGCAGGGGCCCGGGCGACCGACGAGGGCCACCTCGACACGCTCGTCGAGGCAGGGGCCGTCGGGTTCAAGATCCACGAGGACAACGGCGCCTACCCGGACCTCATCGACGCGGTGCTCGGCTACGCCGACGATCGGGACGTCACGGTCAGCCTCCACACCGACGGGCTTCACGAGAGCGCCGAGCTCGAGGACACGGTAGCCGCGATCGCGGGCCGGACGGTCCACGCGTACCACGTCGAGGGTACCGGCGGGGGGCATGTGCCGGACCTCCTGGGACTCGTGCGAGAGCCCTCGATCCTGTGCTCCTCGACGACCCCCACGCTGCCGTTCGGCATCCACACCGCGGCCGAGCACGTGCCGATGACGGTGCTCAACCACGGCCTGTCATGGGCGATCGCCGACGACGTCGCGCTCGTCCGCGAGCGCGTCCTCGAGGGACGGATGGCGGCCGAGGGACCGCTCCACGAGCTGGGCGCGATCTCGATCATCAACTCCGACTCGCAGGGGATGGGCCGGATCGGCGAGACCATCCGCCGGACGATGCAGCTGGCGCACGTGATGAAGGCCTGGCGACGCAGCGAGGCGGCCGCGGGCGTGCCCGGCCTCCCGGCCGATCCCGGCCTCGAGGATCCGGACGACCGCGACGACACCGCGCGCGTGCTTCGCTACCTCGCGAAGGCGACCATCGAGCCCGCGATCACGCACGGCATCTCGGACCACGTCGGGTCGCTGCGCGATGGCCGCCTGGCCGACGTCATCCTGTGGAAGCCCGCGTTCTTCGGCGTCAAGCCCGAGTGGGTCTTCAAGGGCGGATTTCCGGCGTGGGGTCCGCTGGGCGAGGGGAACGCGACCGTCGAGCGGGCGGAGCCGACCCGCTACCGGGCGGACTGGGCCGGAGTGCCGACCGCGGCGCCGAAGGTGTCATTGACGTTCGTCTCCGCAGCGTTGAGTGCCGAGCAGATCGCCGCCCTGCGGATGCGCCTCGGGACCCGGAGGACGCTGCTGCCGGTCGGTGGCGTCCGCGGGCTCACCCGAGCGTCCCTGCTCGCCAACCGGGCTGTGCCGCCCGTCGAGATCGACGTCCGAAGCGGCGCCGTGTCGCTTGCCGGTGCCCGCCTCGCCGTCGACCCGGTCGCCGAGGTGCCGCTCAGCCGCCGCTACCTGCTGCGCTAGGCGCGGCCGCGCGCCACCCATGGCCTACCACAGGTCGCCGACCGTGTAGCCCTCGGGATACGGGTCCGTCGGGTCGACGACGTACGACGCGAAGCCGGTGATCCAGCCGGTGCCGGTGATCGTCGGGACGACGGCCGTCCGCTCCCCTACCCTCGTCTCCTCGACGAGTCGACCGGTGAACACGGTTCCGAGGATCCCCTCGTGCCGGAAGTCCTCGCCGATCGGCAGCCGGCCCCTCGCGTGGAGGACGGCCATCTTCGCGCAGGTGCCCGTGCCACACGGCGACCGGTCGATCACCCCCGTCCACGTCGACGGCCTCGACCAGTCGAGCGCACCCGTCGAGACCGTCACGACGTTGCGCCACGAGTTCCGTGCGTCGTGGGCCGGTCCGGACAGCTGCCCGATGGTGATGCCGGCGAAGCCGGGTTGCTCGGGGTGGACGACCGGGAGCTGCTCGGCCGCGGCGGCCTTGACGAGCTCGGTGACGCGGGTGATGTCGCGGCCCTCGTCGGGGACGAGTCGGAACCCGAGCGCCTCGGCGTCCGCGATCACGTAGAACATTCCGCCGTACGCGACGTCGACGACGACCGTGCCGACGTGGGGGACCTCGATCGGGACGTCGAGGTGGGTGGCGAACGCGGGCACGTTTCGGAACGTCACCCCGGTCACCTTGCCACCCGCACACGTCGCCGTGACCCGGATCAGGCCGGCGGGCGCCTCGAGCACGAGCTGGGTGACCGGCTCGGTCATCGTGACCATCCCGGTCTCGAGGAGGGCGGTGACGACGCAGATCGTGTTCGACCCGGACATGCCGGGGTACTCGACCTGCTCCATGATCACGAACCCGGCGTCCGCTTCGGGGCCGGTGGGTGGCAGGACGACGTTGGCGCACAGCGCGGGGTAGCCGCGGGGCTCGCGGAGCATGAGGCGGCGCAGGCCATCGCCGTGCTCGGCGAGGTGGCGCATCTTCTCGAACATCGAGGCCCCGGGGACATCGAGGACGCCACCGACGATGACGCGCCCGGGCTCGCCGGCGGCGTGCACGTCAACCGCCTGGAGCATCCGGGCGAGCCGCATCGGTTCCTCCTCTGGCCCGGCCACCGACCGGGACCGCGACCAGCGTACCCGTGCCGTTCAGCCGCGGCGGGCGTCGGCGACCTGGCGCTCCATGTCCCGCTTGGCATCGCGGTCCGCGATCTCACGACGCCGGTCCCACGTCTGCTTGCCGCGCGCGAGACCCAGCCGGAGCTTCGCCTTGCCCTGGTCGGTGATGTAGATCTCGAGCGGCACGAGCGTCAGGCCCTTGGCCTTCGTCTTGCCCAACAGCTCGTCGATCTCGGCCCGATGGAGGAGCAGCTTGCGGGCGCGCTTCGGCTCGTGGTTGAACCGCACGTCCGCCGACTCCCACGGCGCGATGTGCAGCCCGACGATCCACGCCTCGTCCCGGTCGATCCGCGCGTACGCGTCGGCGAGGCTGACCTTGTGCGCTCGGACGCTCTTGATCTCCGTTCCGCGCAGCACGAGGCCGGCCTCGAAGGTGTCCTCGATGCTGTACTCGTGACGCGCTCGTCGGTTCTGGGCGATCGTCTCGCCCATCGTCCTGCTCCTCTCGTGAACGGCGCGGGTCCGCCAACGGGCAGTGGGCCGTCGCGGCACACCATGCCCCGGACGCACGAACGCCGGCCCGTTTCCGGACCGGCGTTCGAATGCTACCGACCACCCGGCCGGGACCGACTCTAGAGGCCGGTCTCCGCCGAGGTGGTGCAGTAACTACTACTGTCGATCACTGCACATCACCTCCTTTCGTTCGTCAACGACCATACCGGCGGCCGGAACGGTGGTCAAGCGTCGATTTCACAACAGGATTCCAACCGCATACGACCTCACCGCCTGCCGGTCACCTGGACGCCGAGCACCTCGAGCGCGGCGTCGACCGCGGGGTCGTCGTCCGACCCTGACGCGGCCGGATCCACCACGACGTCGGGCTCGATACCCACGTGGTGGATCCAGGTCCGGTTCGGCGTCAGCCACTTCGCGGTTGTCAGCCGGAACCCGCCCCGGTCATCCTCGAGCTGCGTCCATTGCTGCACGGTTCCCTTGCCGAAGGTGGTCGTCCCGACGAGCGTGGCTCGCCCGCGATCGTGAAGCGCCCCGGCGACGATCTCCGACGCCGACGCTGATCCGCCGTCGACGAGCACGACGAGCTTGATCGAGGGGTCCGTCGCCGCACCGCTGCCCAGCGCGACCGTCTCGACCAGGCTGCCGTCGGCGTACTCCTGCCAGAAGATGGGCCCGTCGGCGAGGAACTGGCTGGCGATGTCGCGCGCTGCCGTCACGTACCCGCCGGGGTTCCCGCGGAGGTCGACGATGAGGGCTCGCTGACCATGGCCGACGGCCGCGGCGACGGCGTCGTCGAACTGATCGGCGGCGTGGTCGGAGAAGCCGCTCAACCGGATGTAGCCCACGGCGCCCTGTGCGAGGTTCTCCGTCTCGACTTCCGGGGTGACGATCACGGCCCGCACGATCTCGACGTCGAACGGCTCCCCGCCGCCGCGGACGATCGACAGGGTCACGGCGCTGTCCTTCGGGCCGCGGACGCGGTTGCGCGCCGCGTCTACCGTCAGCCCCTGGACAGCCTCTCCATCGATCGCCTCGATCACGTCGTCGGCGAGGAGGCCTCCAGCCTCTGCCGGAGAGCCCGGGATCGGCGCGACGACGACGAGCCTGCAATCCGCGCCGAGCGTCGTGCAGTCCGACGTCACGCCGTCCGCGTCGACCGTCCCGATGGTCGCGCCGATCCCCTCGAACTCGCCCGAGATCGACCGGAGGCTGTCCTTGAACTCCTCGCTCGTCAGGTACAGGGAGTACGGGTCGTCGAGCGCGCCGATCATCCCCTTGATCGCGCCTTCGATGAGCGCCTTGCGGTCGATCTCGCCGCCCGCGTATCGGTCGGTGACCGCGCGGTACGTGTCCCAGAACGGCTGGAACTCGTCAACCTCGTCGGCCGGTGTGCCCGGTGTAAGGGCGGTCTGGCGGCCGAGGGACCAGCCCGAGACGAACAACGCGCTCCCGGCGAGGACGGCGATGATCGCGATCGCCGCGAGCACCGGCATCGGCGTCCGGCGTGGCGTCGCGGGCGACGTGTCGGCCGTTCGCGGCAGGCCCCGGCCCGGCGCGGGCTCCTGCTCGCCATCGGGGTTCGAGTGAGCGGCCAGCTGTTCGGGCCGGCCGGAGCCGGCGTCGTGGGTCATCGAATCAGGTACGTCCGCACCGAGAGCCAGGATCCGAGGACGCCGAGGCCGACGCCTGTCGCGGCCACGAGGATCGCCGTGTCGCGGCCGACCGAGCCGAGCTCGAGCGGCAGCACGTTGAAGAAGCCCACCATCGCCTGGCTGAGCGGCTCCGACCCTGCGTACAGGAGTCCCAACGTCACGACGACGCCCAGCAGCCCGACGAGCGCGCCCTCGAACACGAACGGCCAGCGGATGAAGGCATCCGACGCGCCGACGAGCCGCATGATCTCGATCTCCTCGGCTCGCGCGACGACCGCGAGCCGGATCGTGTTGACGATGATGAACAGCACGATGAGCCCGACGATCCCGACCATCGCGACGCCGGCCGTCCGCACGACGTCGGTGACGGTCAGCACACGGTCGACCAGCGCCTTGATGTTCAGGACGTTGCGGACGATGGGGTCGGTGCCAAGGGCACGGGTGACGGAGTCGAGCTCCGTCGGGCTGGAGAGCTTGACGTTGATGGACGCGTAGAGCGGGTTCGACTCGAGGTACTGGCTGAGGTCCGTGCGGCCCTGCGCCTCCTGCGTCGCCTTGAACCGCTCCAGCGCGTCGTCCCGCGACACGAACTCGACCGAATCGACCTGCGCCATCGCCCGGGTGTTCGCGATCAGGGATTCGACCTGGTCCTGGGTCGCGGTGTTCTCGACGTACGCGACGACCTCGACCTTGTCCTCGACGAACGTGAGGCTGGCGAGGAGCACGTTCTGGAGGACGAAGAAGCCCGCGAGGAGCGTGAGCATCAGGACCATCGTGAGCGTCGCGGCGAGGCTCATCAGCGCGTTGCGCCAGAACCCCTGCCACGCCCGGCGCATCGAGAACAGGACGAACGGGATCACTGGGTCGTCAGTCCTCGCGGTGGTAGGCCGCGCCCGTCTCGTCGCGGATGATCCGGCCGTCCTCGAGCGCGACGACGCGCTTGCGCAGCGCGGTCACGACCTGTGCGTCGTGGGTCGCCATGAGGATCGTCACGCCCAGCTCGTTGATGCGCAGCAGGAGCTGGATGATCTCCCAGCTGATGATCGGGTCGAGGTTGCCCGTGGGCTCGTCGGCGATGATGATCCGGGGGTCGTGGACGAGCGCGCGGGCGATCGCGGTCCGTTGCTGCTCGCCGCCCGAGAGCTGGTCGGGGAGCTGCTTCGCCTGGCCCGTGAGTCCGACCAGGGCGAGCACACGATCGACGGCCGGCCGGATCTCGCGCCGCGGCGTTCCCGTGACCTCGAGCGCGAACGCGACGTTCTCCCACACCGTCTTGCGGGGCAGGAGCTTGAAGTCCTGGAACACGATCCCGATCTTGCGCCGGATCCTCGGCACCTGCCGCCGCCGGATCCGAGCGAGGTCGAAGCCGTCGATGACGACGTCGCCGCGCGTGGCGAGCTCGTCTCGGATCAGCAGCTTCATGAGGGTCGACTTTCCGGCGCCCGACGGCCCGACGAGGAACACGAAGTCGCCCTCGGGGACGACCAGATCGACGTCCTTGAGGGCCTCGTTCCCGTTCGGGTAGCGCTTCGTCACGTCATGGAGGACGACGACCGCGTGGTCCGGTCGGGCGGCGCGGCCGCGGCCCGTGAGCCGGTCGAACAGCGACGGGGACGTTGACGGGGTGGGGGTCGCGCTCGAGCTGACGGTCATCGGCGCGGAGTGGAGAGGGCCACGATCCCCGGAGGCTAGCACCGGTGTCACCGCCGCGCCTGATGCACTCAGACGAGTGCGAGCGAGATCGGCAGGTATCGCTCGAACGGGTGCTCGGCGCGTGACCAGCACACGAGACCGGGGAAGCCATCCAGGCGCAGGCCGGCGTCGAGCAGCGCCCGGGTGGCGATATCGGCCGTTCCCGGGACCCACAGCGCGACGGGCCCGAGCGCGGGTGTCTCCCGCACGGCGACGCCGACGAGCGCCGGGTGGAGCGCCGGATCGAGGGCGAGGATCGGACCCATGCGGCCGACGCCCGACCCGTACGCGTACCCGAGTGATCGTCCATCG
>DATFQL010000165.1:0-2509 GCA_035264305.1 Candidatus Limnocylindrales bacterium
GGTCCGCAGCTTCGAGGCCCGGCTCGCGGCCGTCAACCTGCCACCGGCGGTCTCGCACGTCGTCGACGACCTCGTGCGGATCGTCCGCGATGTCGCTGGACCCGCCTCCGCCCCGACCAGCGGCGGGTTCGTCGGGTGGGCGGCGAGCGCGATCACCATCCTCGTCCTGTCGACGTTCCTCGTGTTCTTCTTCCTGCGCGACGGCGACCGGGCGTGGCTGTGGGCGTTCCAGTCGGTCGAGCTGTCCAAACGGGACCGCATCACGACCGCCGGCGAGGACGCCCTGCAGCGGCTCGCCGGCTACCTGCGCGGGACGACGATGCTGTCGGCGATCATCGCCGTGACCGATCTCGTGTTCATGTGGCTGCTCGGGGTGCCGAGCGCCGTCCCCCTGGCGATCCTCGTGTTCCTGGGCGGATACATCCCCTACTTCGGCGGCCTGGTCACGACCGCGATCATCCTGCTCGTCACGTGGGCGACCGTCGGTCCGGTCCAGGTGCTCGTGCTGCTCGTCATGATCGCGATCCGCAACACGATCCTCGGCTACGGGGTCCGGCCCGCGCTGTACGGGCGGACCGTGAGCATTCACCCGGCGCTCGTGCTGCTCGTGCTGCCCGCGGGCTACCAGCTCGCCGGGATCGTCGGCCTGTTCGCGGCCGTCCCCGTGACCGCCGTCGTGTTCGCCGTCGCGCGCGCGACGCTCGCCATCCTCGAGCCCGAACCGCCCCCGGCCCTGCCCGGGCTCGTCCCGGCCTGGGTCGACCGCGTCGCCCAGTGGAGCTGGCGGATCCTCGCCGCGCTCGTCCTCGTCGCGATCCTCGTGGGTGTGTTCGTGGCGATCCCGCTCGTTCTCGTGCCGATCGTGGTCGCGACGATCCTCGCCGCCACGGTCGACCCGCTCGTGCGCTGGCTCGTCGCTCGCGGCTGGTCCCGGACGCGCGCGTCGGCGCTCGCGATCGGCGGTGGGTTCCTTGCCATCGTCGGCCTGATCGCGCTCGTGCTCGTGTCGCTGATCTCGGGCACGGCCGGGCTGACGAACGCGATGGTCGAGGGCGCGAACCGGGCGAACGCCTCGAGTGGTGGGCACCTGGGTGTGCTGTCCGCGGCGGTGCAGTTCGGCCAGAGCCAGATCGTGGGGACAGTGCTCGCCGTGGCGAATGCGGTCGCGGCCGCCGCGGTGATGCTCGTGCTCAGCGTGCTGATCGCGTTCTACCTGCTCCGCGACGGTGGCGCGCTGTGGCATCGGGCGGTCACGCACGCCCGGCCGGAGGTCGCGCCCGACCTGAGGGCGGCCGGTGCCCGCGCGTTCGAGGTGCTCGGCGGCTACATGAGCGGGACCGCGGCGATCTCGTTCGTCGGCGCCTTCAGCCAGCTCGTGATCATGCTGGTCCTGGGCATCGACTTCGCGCTGCCCGTGTTCGTGCTCTCGTTCTTCCTGTGCTTCATCCCGTACATCGGCGGGTTCATCTCGACCGGGATCGCGTTCCTGCTGACGGTCGCCCTCGGCAGCCCGACCGACGTCGTGATCATGGCCGTGTGGACGCTCGTGTTCAACATCGTGACGGGCAACATCGTCTCGCCGATCGTCTACGGGCGGACGGTCCACCTCCACCCCGCGGTGGTTCTCGTCGCCATCCCCGCGGGGGCCGCGATCGCCGGTGTGCTCGGGATGTTCATGATCGTGCCGGTCCTGGGGATCGTGTCCGCGACCTGGCGCACCGTCCTCGACGCCATGGGCGCGCCCGAGACGGATCCCGATGGCCGAGCGAAGGAGCGCGGGGTCGATGACGCGGACGGCGGCGTCGCGGCGGTGGTCGAGCCCGCGGACCCCGTGCCGCTCGCGCGGCGCTCCGCCCCGGCCTAGCAAACGTACCGGGGTCGGCTCAGCGGGCCCGGGGCGGACCCGGGGGCTCGTCCTCGGCCTGCTCGCGGCCGCCTTCGGCAGGCTGGTCGTGGGGCGTGGACAGCTCGTCCGGCGTGACGCCCAGCTCCTCGCCGCTCACCGCGGGGGCGTCGCCCGGCACCGACGCGTCCGCGGAGCGCCTGGTGGGATCGAAGTCGTCGCTCATGGGATCCTCCTGGACTGACCGAGGCAGATCGTGCTCCACGTACCCCGACACCGGCGGCGGCCCTGCGTGCACGGGCCAGTTGCAACCTCGTGACGGCGGCCTCCACCGTGACCGTGGCGAGAGGGGACGGCCGGGTGTCGATCCGAACAGCCGCGGTTCGTCGCTACGATGCACGGACCGGAGGGACCGGCCCCGCGAACGACGGAGACACCGATGCGCTACCTGCTGCTGATCGCCGAGGAGGAGCCGGTCACGCCGCCGACCGAGGCGGACTGGGCGACGATGATGGACGAGCACAACGCGTACGCGGCGTGGCTCAGGGAGCGCGGGTGGTACGGCGGTGGCGAGGCCCTTCAGCCTCCTGTGACGGCGACCACGGTCAGCGTCCGCGACGGCCAGCGGATCGTGACGGATGGGCCGTTCGCGGAGACCAAGGAGCA
>DATFQL010000166.1:0-3774 GCA_035264305.1 Candidatus Limnocylindrales bacterium
CATTGCCGCTACTCGACGACCGGCTCGACGGTCTGGGAGAACGCGCAACCGACGCTCAGGCTCGGGCCGCGCCGTGCGCTCGCGATCGGGCACAACGGCAACCTCGTCAACACCCGGGAGCTGCTCGACCAGCTCGATGGCGGCCGCGGACGTCTCCCGGCGAGCACCGATACGGAGCTGCTCACCGCGCTCCTCGCGGACGAGCCTGCCGCCGACACCGTCGAGGCGCTGCGCCAGGTCCTGCCGCGCGTGCGCGGCGCGTTCAGCCTGGTCATCCTCGACGAGCGGCGGGTGATCGGCGTTCGCGACCCGCACGGCTTCCGGCCGCTCGTCCTCGGGCGGCTGCCGACGCCCGTGGCGGACGACGGCGCGCCCGGGCTGTGGGACGACGGCACCGGCGGCTGGATCCTCGCCTCGGAGACCGCCGCGCTCGACATCGTCGGGGCGACATTCGTGCGTGACGTCGAGCCGGGCGAGATCGTCGTGCTCGAGGCGGGACGCGACCCGTTCTCGGTCCGCTACGCGCCGGCGACGCCCGCCCTGTGCGTGTTCGAGCTCATCTACTTCGCCCGGCCCGACTCGTACATGGAGGGGCGCAACCTGTACGAGGCACGCCGTCAGATGGGGATGCAGCTCGCCCGAGAGCACCCGGTCGACGCGGACCTCGTGATGCCCGTCCCCGACACGGGGGCGCCGGCCGCCGCCGGCTTCGCCGAGGCGTCGGGCATCCCGTACCGGGAGGGCCTCGTCCGCAACCGGTACAGCGGCCGCACGTTCATCCAGCCCAGCCAGGCGATGCGCCAGCGGGGCGTGAACGTGAAGCTCAGCCCGCTGCGCGAGGTCATCCGGGGCAAGCGGCTGATCGTCGTCGACGACTCGATCGTCCGGGGCACGACGACGAAGCAGATCGTGGGGCTGCTGCAGCGCGCGGGCGCGGCCGAGGTGCACGTGCGGATCAGCGCGCCGCCCATCTACCACCCCTGCTTCTATGGGATCGACACCTCCATCGAAACAGAGCTGATCGCGTCGACCCACTCGGTGGAGGAGATCCGCGAGTTCATCGGCGCGGACTCCCTGGGGTACCTGTCCGTGCCGGGCGTCCTCGCCGCGCTCGACCTGCCGTACGAGGGGTTCTGCTTCGCGTGCTTCGACGGCAACTACCCGGAGCCTGTGCCCTACGACGCCGCCGAGCGGAAGTTCGTGCTCGAGATGGCCGGCGGGGCGGGGCCGAACGGGGAGGGCGCGACGGTCGGCGGGTACGCCCCCGCGCCCGTCGGCCGCTGACGGTGGCCGGTCGCGTGGCCGACGGCCGGGCGGCGTACGCACGATCGGGCGTCGACGTCGCCGCGGGAGAGCACGCGGTCGAGCTCATGCGCGCGTCCGTCGCATCCACGCGCCGGCCGGAGGTGCTGGGCGGGCTCGGCGGGTTCGGGTCGGCGGTCGCGATCCCGCCGGGGTTCCGGGAGCCGGTCATCGTGTCCTCGACCGACGGCGTCGGGACGAAGACGGCGATCGCAACGGCTCTCGGGCGGTACGACACGATCGGCGTCGACCTCGTCGCGATGTGCGCCGACGACGTCGTGTGCAGCGGCGCCGAGCCGCTCGCGTTCCTCGATTACGTCGCCGTGGGGCGCCTGGATCCGCTCAACGTCGCCGAGCTCGTCGCGGGCGTCGCCGAGGGCTGTCGCCTCGCGGGGTGTGCGCTCGTCGGCGGCGAGACGGCAGAGCACCCGGGGCTGATGGCGCCCGACGAGTTCGATCTCGCGGGGTTCTGCATCGGGGTGGGCGAGCGCGACCGGCTCCTCGACGGGACGGCGGCCGCGGCCGGCGACGCGATCGTCGGGCTGGCGTCGTCGGGCCTGCACGCCAACGGCTATTCGCTGGTGCGAGGGCTGATCTCGCAGGAGGGTCTGGACCTGCACGAGCCATACCAGGCGCTCCTTCGCCGCGTGCTGGGGGACGCGCTCGCGGACGAGCTGCTCGTCGATGAGCCGCAGCACCTGCTCGCGACGCTCGGGGATGTGCTCCTCACGCCGACCCGGATCTACGCCCTCGACCTGCTCGCGATCCGGGCGGCGCTCGTCGAGGCAGGCGGTGATGTGCGCGGGATGGCGCACATCACCGGCGGCGGCCTGCCCGGGAACGTCCCGCGCGCGCTCCCCGACGGCCTCGGGGCGCGGCTGGCACCCGCCGCGTGGCGGATGCCGTCGGTGATGCGGCTGCTCGGCGCGATCGGCGCGATCGAGGACGACGAGCTTCGGGCGACGTTCAACGGCGGGCTCGGGATGGTCGTCGTCGTGCCGCCCTCGGTCGCCGCACGAACCATCTCCCTCGCCGAGGACCGGGGCGTGCCGGCGCGGGTTGTCGGCGCGGTGGTCCCTGTCGCGGATCTCGGCGGGGCGCGGTACGCGGAGCAGGGGGTGTGACGGCGGAGGCGGCGAACAGACGCATTGCGGTCGGAGTGTCGGGACGCGGCTCCAACCTGCGCGCGCTCGTGGCTGCCGCCGGGCGTGGTGCGCTCGGCGGGGAGGTCGGGCTGGTGTTCGCCGATCGCGCCTGCCCCGCGCTCGACTGGGCTGCGGAGGAGGGGATCGAGACGATCCTCGTGCCCGGCGGCGACGACGACGTGCTCGCCGAGACGCTCGAGGCCGTCTCGCCCGACGCGCTCGTGCTCGCAGGGTATCTGCGCCTGCTGGGCCCGGCGGTGCTCGCGGCGTTCGAAGGTCGGATCCTCAACGTCCATCCGAGCCTGCTCCCCGCCTTCCCCGGGCTGCATGCGGTCCGGGATGCCCTCGCGGCAGGCGTCGCGGTGACGGGCGTGACCGTCCATCTCGTCGATGCGACGATCGACGGCGGGCCGATCGTCGCGCAGGAGGCCGTCGCCGTCCTCGCCGAGGACACCGAGGACACGCTCCTCGAGCGCCTCCACGAGGTCGAGCACCGGCTGCTGACCGCTGCCGTTGCGAACCTGCTCGCCGGCGCCGTCACCGTCACGAACGGTGTGCGCCGAGCGCGTCTCGACCCGGCCGCCGTCGACGCGCATGCGCCCGTCCCGCGTCGCGCGCTGCTCTCCGTCTCGGACAAGGCAGGACTCGCCGACCTCGGGCGAGGGCTCGTGGCCCGCGGCTTCGAGCTCGTCAGCACCGGTGGCACGGCTCGCGCGCTCCGCGAGGCCGGTCTGCCGGTGACGGACGTCGCGGCCGTGACCGGGTTCCCCGAGATGCTCGACGGCCGGGTGAAGACGCTGCATCCGCGTGTCCACGCCGGGCTGCTCGCCGACCGCCGCCGGGCCGACCACCGGGAGGCGCTCGCGGCAGCCGGGATCGCGCCGTTCGACATCGTTGTCGTCAACCTCTATCCGTTCGCCCAGGCCGCGCGCAGACCGGGCCTCACGTTCGACGAGCTGGTCGAGGAGATCGACATCGGCGGACCATCGATGGTCCGTGCGGCGGCGAAGAACCATGCGAGCGTGGCGATCGTGACCGCGCCGTCCCGGTATGGCGCGGTCCTCGACGCCCTCGACACGCACGGGGAGGTGCCGCTCGGGTTGCGCGGCGCGCTCGCGATCGAGGCATACCGCCACACCGCCGCGTACGACGCCCGGATCGCGGCCGAGCTGCCGGGCCGGATGGGCGCGGCGGGCTTCGACCTCCCGCGGGACGCCGGCATGCCAGGTGCCGAGGATGCGTACCCGGAGACGTTGACGATCTCCCTCGACAAGGTCGAGACGCTCCGCTACGGCGAGAACCCGCACCAGACCGCCGCCCGCTACCG
>DATFQL010000167.1:0-6420 GCA_035264305.1 Candidatus Limnocylindrales bacterium
TGCGGGGGCGGGCTGATCAGGCCCACGCCCGGCGTCGAGTGGCGCGTCTTCGCGATCCAGGGATAGACCTTCGAGCCCGGGAGCTGGCCACCCTCGCCGGGCTTCGCGCCCTGCGCCATCTTGATCTGCAGCTCCCGGGCGTTGACGAGGTACTCCGACGTGACGCCGAACCGCCCCGAGGCGACCTGTTTGATCGCCGAATTCTTCGAGTCACCGTTCTCCTCGAGCGTGTAGCGCCCGGGATCCTCGCCGCCCTCGCCGGTGTTGGACTTGCCGCCCAGGCGGTTCATCGCGATCGCGAGCGCCTCGTGCGCCTCCTGGCTGATCGACCCGTAGCTCATCGCGCCCGTCTTGAACCGGCGCACGATCTCCTCGACCGGCTCGACCTCGTCGACGGGAACCGGTCGCGGCGCCGGCTTGAGCTCCAGCAGCCCGCGCAGGGTCGCGAGTCGCGCGCTCTGGTCGTCGACGAGCGCCGTGTAGTCCTTGAACTTCTCGTAGTCGCCCGTCCGCACCGCCCGCTGGAGGGTATGGATCGTGAGCGGGTTGAACAGGTGGTTCTCACCGTCGGTCCGGTACTGGTACTGGCCGCCGGGCGGCAGCTGCATGTGGACGATCGGGCGGCGCGGCGGGTAGGCGCGATCCTGGCGCGCCTTGACCTCCCTGGACACGATCTCGATACCGATGCCGCCGATCCGCGTCGGCGTCCACGTGAAGTACTCGTCCACGAAGTCGCGGTTGAGGCCGATGGCCTCGAACACCTGCGCGCCGTGGTAGCTGTGAACGGTCGAGATGCCCATCCGCGAGATCGCCTTGATCACGCCCTTGGTCGCCGCCTTCCGGTACCGGTGCTCCGCCTGCTCGTACGGGCCCGGGATCGCCCCGAGGCGGACCTGGTCGTCGATCGTCTCGAACGCGAGGTACGGGTTGATCGCCGAGGCCCCGTAGCCAATGAGCAGGCAGAAGTGGTGTGCCTCGCGTGGCTCTCCGGATTCCAGCACCAGCCCGATCCGGCCGCGCGTGCCCGCCCGCACGAGGTGGTGGTGCACGGCGCTCACCGCGAGCAGCGCCGGGATCGGCGCGTCCGTCTCGTTGTGGCCGCGGTCCGACAGGATGATCTGGTTGTAGCCCTCGGCGATCGCCTCGGACACGGCGCGGCGCAGGTCCTCGATCGCCCGCCTCAGCGCGGCGCCGTTGTCCGCCACCTTGAACAGGATGGGCAGCGTGATCGTCCGGAAGCCGTGCGAGGCCGGCCCGCCGTCGAGCGCCCGGAGCTGCTCGAGCTCCGAGTTCGAGATCACGGGGGAGGGGATCGCGACCTGGTGAGCCGCCTGCGGGCCGGGCTCGAGCAGATTCTCCTCGGGACCGATCGCACGGTCAGTCGCCATGATGATCTCCTCGCGGATCGCATCGACCGGCGGGTTGGTCACCTGCGCGAACAGCTGCTTGAAGTAGCCGTAGAGGAGCTGTGGCCGCTCGGACAGGACCGCGAGCGGCGCGTCGTTGCCCATCGAGCCCACGGGATCGGTACCGGTCGTCGCCATGGGCGTCACGATCATCCGCACGTCCTCGGCGGTGTACCCGAAGACCTCCTGCCGGCGGAGGACGGTCTCGTGGTCGGGACCGATGACGGACGTCGGCGCCGGCAGGTCCTCGAGACGCACGAGCGCGTCGCGGACCCACGCCTCGTACGGCTGCGCGCCTGTCATCTCCGCCTTGAGCTCGTCGTCCGGGATGATCCGGCCCTGCGCCGTGTCGACGAGGAACATCCGACCCGGCTGGAGGCGGCCCTTCTCGATCACGTCCGCGGCCGGGATGTCGAGGACGCCTGCTTCGGACGCCATGACGACCCGTCCGTCGCGGGTGACCCAGTAACGCCCGGGCCGCAGCCCGTTGCGATCGAGCGTCGCGCCGATGCGGACCCCGTCGGTGAACGCGAGCGAGGCCGGCCCGTCCCACGGCTCCATCAGGCACGAGTGGTACTCGTAGAACGCGCGCCGCTCCGGGCTCATCCCGGCGTTCCGGCCCCATGGCTCGGGGACCATCATCATCATCACGTGAGCCAGGCTGCGGCCGGACAGGTGGAGCAGCTCCAGCACGTTGTCGAAGATCTGGGTGTCCGAGCCGTCGACGTCGACGGCGGGGAGCACCTTCTGCAGGTCGTCCCCGAACACCGACGACCGGAACGTCGACTGCCGGGCGAAGATCCAGTTCACGTTCCCGCGCAGCGTGTTGATCTCGCCGTTGTGGCTGATGTAGCGGTACGGATGCGCCCGGTCCCAGGACGGGAACGTGTTGGTCGAGAACCGGCTGTGGACGAGGGCAAGCGGGGCCACGAACCGCTCGTCGTGGAGGTCCGGGTAGAACGTCAGCAGCTGCGACGCGTTGAGCATCCCCTTGTACACGATCGTGCGACAGCTCATCGACGCGATGTAGAAGTCGTCCCGCCCGGGCAGGGCGCTCCGGCTGACCGCCTTCTCGATCAGGCGTCTCGCGACGTACAGCCGGCGCTCGAACGCGAGGTCGTCCTCGGCGGGGCCGCCTAGGCCGGCCGGCCGGCCGACGAATGCCTGCTCGATGACGGGCTGGCTCGACACGGCGGCCTGTCCGAGGCCCGACGGGTCCGTGCGAACGGGGCGCCAGCCGAGCAGATCGAGGCCTTCGGCGGACAGCGTCGCGGCGACCCTGGCCCGACACGCCTCGCGGCTCGCGGCGTCCCGCGGCAGGAACGTCATCGCGACCGCATAGCCGTGGCGGGGGACGATGACGCCATGTTCGGCGGCGGCCGCGCTGAGGAACTCGTAGGGCAGCGTGACGAGGATTCCGGCGCCGTCGCCGGTGTTCTTCTCGGACCCGCTGGCGCCGCGATGCTCGAGATTGGCGAGCACGGTGAGCGCGTCGCGGACGATCCCGTGCGAGGGCCGGCCGGCGATGTCGGCAACGAACCCGAAGCCGCAGCTGTCGTGCTCGGTCGACGGCTCGTAGAGGGTCTGCGACCGGGTGTGCGATCGGACCACGGCGCTCTCCGCAGCGGCCCCGAGACGACGAGGCGGAGCGGAACCGTACGCAATCCCGACAGCCTCAGGCAGGAACCCCGCGGTGCGGGTTGGGTTGCGGTTCGGAGAACGACGCCGCTCGCGGCACGCTGCCATGCCACGTCGGCGGTCGTCGTGCGCGACCCACGAGATGCGGCGTCGACGGGGCTCAGGCGTCCAGGATCTCCCAGCCGCGTCGGGTGGCCTCGCGCCGCAGCTCTCGATCCGGCGCGACCGCGACTGCGCGTGACGCGAGGGCGAGGAGCGGGACGTCGGCGCCCGTGTCACCGAATGCCGCGACGATCTCGGCGGTGCCGGCGAGCGCCTGGACGGCAGCAGCCTTCTGCGTCCCGCTCTGGGTCGGCGCGAGGGTGCGTCCCGTGAGCACCCCGTCCCGGACCTCGATCGGCGTCCCGAGCGCCAGGTCCGCCCCCACCCGCCGGGCGAACCCCTCGGCGATCGGCTGCCAAGCCCCGCTCGCCAGGACGAGCCGCGCGGACGCGTCCGCTGCCCGCGCGGACTCGATCGCCTCGTGCACCGCGTCGATCGCGGACGTCCGGCGGGCCGGCCACAGGTGCTCGTCGACGACCGACGCGGCGAGCTCGTCGAGGCGGCTCGCCTCGAGCCCCGCGAGCAGGCGCAGCTGGTCCTCCTGCCAGCGCGCCCGGAATCCCTCCTTGTCTCGACCGAGCACCCGGGCCATGACGATCGACGGCATGCGTGCGCGCACGAAGCGCTCGGCGTCGCGCGACGGGTGGTGCGCAAGGATCCAGGAATGGACGCCGCGCCAGGTGTCGACCCGTGCGAGGGTCCCGTCCATATCGCTGACGACGAGGGGGCCGGGCATCGAGCGCATCGTAGGGCGCGCATGGCGTGCCACGGCGGATCGGTGGCCGGCAACCCCCGCCGCCCGGCCCTGCAGAACGCGCGCATACTGCGGGTCGTGGTCCACCCGCGTCCCGACCCGGCGACGGCAGCCGGCTTCGCCTGATGTCGCACAGCCACGCATCGGCGGCGACCGCGCACCGGGGGCGCCTTGTCGCCGTCTTCGGGATCAGCATCGCGATCCTCGTCATCGAGGTGGTCGGCGCGATCGTCGCGAACAGCCTCGCGTTGCTCGCGGACGCCGGGCACGTCCTCGCGGACGTCGCCGGGATCGGCCTCGCGCTGCTCGCGATCTGGTTCGGTGGGCGGCCCGCCACGACCGGCCGCACGTTCGGCTATCTCCGCCTCGAGATCCTCGCGGCCGTCGTGAACGCCGTGCTCCTGTTCAGCATCGCGGCCTTCGTTCTCCTCGAGGCCTGGCGGCGGATCGCCCAGCCGGTCGAGATCCAGACGGGCGCGATGGTCGCCTTCGCGCTGGTCGGGTTCGTCGGCAACGGCGTCTCGCTGCTCCTGCTCCGACACCCGCAGGCCGAGAGCCTGAACATGCGTGGCGCCTACCTCGAGGTCCTCGGCGACCTCCTGGGCTCCGCGGCCGTCATCGTGGCCGCGGGCGTCATCGCCGTGACCGGCTGGACGGGCGCCGATCTCGTCGCGTCGGTCGCGATCGGGCTGATGATCCTGCCGCGCACGTTCTCGCTGCTCCACGACGCGACCGACGTCCTGCTCGAGGCGACGCCGAAGGGCGTGGACATGGACCACGTGCGGCGCCACATCCTCGACGCGCCGGGAGTCGTCGACTGCCACGACCTCCATGCGTGGACGATCACGTCAGGCATGAACGTGGTGTCCGCGCACGTCGTGCTGCGGCAGGGCGCCGACGCCGCCACGGCGCTCAACGCCCTGTCGACCTGCCTCGCGGACGACTTCGACATCGAGCACAGCACGTTCCAGATCGAGACCGAGGACCGCCGGCGGCTCGAGGAGCGCAGCCACGCGTGAAGGCGACGACCGTCGATCGCCGGCGAGGGAGGCCACGATGCCCCGGCTCCAGGTGAAGACGTTCGCGGATGCCGACCAGGTGCGCGACTTCCCGCTCGTCCGGGTCGAGACGGTCGACCTCGACGAGGTCCACGTCGGCCACTGCCGGTTCGACCCGGGATGGAAATGGTCCACCTCGTTCGGGCCGATGCTGGGCAGCAGCTCGTGCCCCATCCGGCATCTCGGCTACACGCTCTCGGGCTCGCTGCACGTCGTGATGGACGACGGCCAGGCGATGGACATCGGCCCCGGCACCGTCTTCGACATCCCGCCCGGCCACGACAAGTGGGTGATCGGCGACGAAGCGTGGGTGACGGTCGAGTGGGGCGGCAGCGGGCGCGCGATGGGCCAGGCGATGCAGGAGACCGGGCACCGCCAGCTGGCGACGGTCCTGTTCACGGACATCGTCGAGTCGACCGCACGGCTGCGAGAAGTCGGCGATGCGGCGTGGCGGTCGGAGCTTGCCGCCCACAACGCCCGGCTCCGCGAGCAGCTCAATGTCTTCCGGGGACGCGAAGTCAAGACGACCGGCGACGGGCTCCTCGCGACCTTCGACAGCCCGACTCGCGCCGTTCGGTCCGCGGCCGCGATGGTGGTGGCAAGCGACGCCATGGGCCTGGTCATCCGGGTCGGCATCCACACGGGCGAGGTGGAGCTCGTCGGGGACGACGTCCGCGGCATCGCCGTGCACGTCGCCGCACGCGTCCTCGGCGCGGCTGGACCCCGCGAGGTGCTCGTCACGCAGACGACCGCGGACCTCGTCGAGGGATCCGGGATCCACCTCGAGAACGCCGGCGAGCACGCGCTGAAGGGCATGACGGGCGTCCGCGGCCTGCTCCGGGTGACCCACACCGGCTGATCCGCCGCCCGGGGTGACGCCGCGGCCGGCGGAACCGGCGTCAGCCCGGCCGGTATGGTGCGCAGAGCCGCGGTCCCGCGGCGAACGAGGTGACGATGCCCGGGTCCCAGCTCCTCGACACGCTGCCGATCGCCGTTGCCTTCCTCCTGTTCGCCGTGTTGATGCTCGCCTTCTACGAGGCGGGCTTCCGTCTCGGGCGCTGGTGGCAGGAGCGGGAGCCCGGAGAGCAGGAAGGCCCGACCCCGATGCTCGTCGGCTCGATCCTCGCCCTGCTGGCGTTCCTCCTTGCCGTGACGATGGGCATGGCCGCCGATCGATACGACGCGCGGCGCGCGATCGTGCTCCAGGAGGCGGACGCCATCGGCACGACGTACCTGCGCGCCGGGTACCTCCCGGAGCCCGGATCGAGCCGGTCCCGCGAGCTGCTGCGCGAGTACGTGCCGCTCCGCATCGTCCTGACCGCGCAGGCCGACCCTGCCGAGGTTGTGGCGCGCTCCGAGGACATCCAGGGCGAGCTGTGGACGATCGCCGAGGACGTCGCGAAGACGACGACGCAGGGCGATCTCGTCAGCATCTACATCGAGTCGCTCAACGACGTCATCG
>DATFQL010000168.1:0-6809 GCA_035264305.1 Candidatus Limnocylindrales bacterium
GCTCAAGATCCTGGTGTCGCGGCGCGGCCGGCCGACGACGCGTGAGACGCTGTTCGAGCTGCTGTGGCCGGACGAGGATCCGGAGCCCCTCGCGAACCGCCTGTCGGTCGCCCTCGCGACCGTCCGATCCGTGCTCGACCCCGAGAAGCGGTACGGCGCCGACTGGTTCATCGGTGGGGACAAGCAGGCCGTGTGGCTCGACCTGTCGCATGTCGAGCTGGACATCGAGACGTTCCTCAACGCGGCGTCGGACGGGCTCCGCCTGTCGCGCACCGGAGACCGTGCTGCGGCGCGCGGGGCGCTCGAGTCCGCCGAGACCCGATACAGCGGGGACTTCCTCGAGGAGGACCCGTACGAGGACTGGGCGGTCGGGGTGCGCGAGGAGGCGCAGGCGGCCTACATCTCGGTGACCCGGCTCCTCGCGGACGATGCGGCCGCGGTGGGCGACGCCGACGGCGCGACCCGCTATTACCTCCGGATCCTCGAGCGTGATGCGTACGACGAGGCGGCGCACGTGGGTCTCGTTGCCGCGCTGCTCGCCGCCGGGCGTCACGGCGAGGCCCGCCGCCGGTACGGCATCTACAGCGACAGGATGGACGAGATGGGCGTGGAGGCGGCGCCGTTCCCCTCGACGCCTCGGCGTGCCGTGCCGGCCGGCGCCGCCAGGTGACGCCCCCCTGCGGTCGGCGGGGCCGGTGCAGCCAACGAGGCGGCCGCGTGCTGAACGCGTCTGCAACGACGTCGCCGATCGCGTGCGGCGCTCCGTGAGCACGCCAGCTCGATGCTCGGGAAAAGGAGGATCGCGATGACCGACGACGCCAGCCTGCCCATCGACCACGAGCCGCTGAACCGCGCCGAGCGACGCGCCCAGCGGTACCGGCCCAACGCGGGGCAGCCCGATCCGCACGCGGTCGGCGGCGGCCCCGTGCCCGACGAGACGCCTACCGAGGGCGGTGGCGGCGAGTCGTTCGCCGAGAGCGGCTCCGGCGACGTCACGCGACTGACCGGCGCCGGGACCGGCGGCGCGACCGAGTCGGACGGCCGGGTGGCACACCACGAGGGCGTGCACCTGGGCAATCAGCCCAACAGCTAGCCCGCGTTCACTCGAGCGAGATCCGCACGCCGTCGCCATCGTCGTCGACGACGAGCACGGGTCCACGGAAGCCGGAGTTCATCGCCTCGCGGACGCGATCGACCTGGGCGGGTGACAGTCCCGGGACGCGATCGAGCGCGAACCGGCCCACCGCGAGCGGCAGGCGCAGGTTCACGACCGTGCGACCCGCGTCGTGGATCTCGATCCGCAGCGAGCTCGCCGGCACCCGCGGTCCATCGTCGGTGGCCGCGGCCGCGGCTGCGGCGCTCATGGCGGTCGCGCGCGCGGCACCCGGCGGCCTCGGGCCGAACCCGCCCGGCGGGTCTGCCGCTTCACGCGTCCGTGTGTCGCCGACGCCCGACGGCTCGTCGAGCGCGGCGAGGATCGGCGCGGCTTCGTCCGCCGTCAGCCGGCCCGCGGCGACCAGGCTGAGGACCTGCTCGAGCGGATCGGAGGCCATCAGCAGAACCCGCGGAAGTAGCGGGGCCCGGCCTCGTCAAGCTGCTCCAGTCGATGAGACGCGGCGGCAACGTCGAGCTCGCCGCGCTCGAGGGCGCGGAGGATGTCGAGCCGTGCCCCCTCCCGTCGGTCGACGTCGCTCTCGGCGCCGGACGATGCGCCGTCCCCGTCACCTGGGTGGTCCGTGTCGTCCAACGGCGTGTGGCGCACGAGGTTGGGTGCGGCCTGGGCATCCGCGACGACCCACGACTCCGGCGGTTCGACGATCGGTGGCACGGGAACGGCGGGCGTCACGGGCGGGGCGGGTGGGGCGGGTGCCGTCGGCGGCGTGACGGGTGCGACTCGCGGTGCGAGCGGCGACCGGCCGTCGCGCCCGTCCTCGTCCGGCTGGAGCCGGATGTCGCCCGACGTCGTCCGCACACCGAGGCGGATCGATCCGTCCCCGACCACGATCGTCCTGCGTCCCCGGCCACCCTCGGCGTGATGCGCGCCGGTGGCACGAACGTCGCCGGCGATCGTCTGGGTGTCGAGGCGGATCGGGCTCGACGACCGGAGGTGGACGTCACCACTGACCGAGCTGATGGTGTGGCCGAATCCCGGTCCGAACGCGGCGGCCACCCGGATGTCTCCGCTGGTGGACGACACGTCGAGCGCATCGAGGTGCGGCGCGGCCAGACGCACGTCGCCGGATACCGAGTGGACCCGAACCCCGACCGAGGCGTCGGCCTCGATCGTGACGTCGCCCGACATGGAATCGGCGGTCACGGACCCTCCCGTCACCCGCAGCCGCAGATCGCCGGACGCGGTCGACCAGCGGCTCTCCCCGCGGATGCCGTCTGCCTCGACGTCTCCCGACAGGGTCTTCGACGTGAGACGAGCCGATCGCGGGACGTCGATGTCGAGGGTGGCCGGGCCCGGGCCGGGGATCAGCACCCGTCCCACCCGGAAGCCACCTTCCACGTTCCTGATGACGACGTGGTCGTCCTCGGCGTCGATGACGATCTCGTCGTCCAGGTCCTCGCCGCCGCGGGCAGCGATCCTGACGACGTTCGCGTCGGTGCCATGGATGCGGATGTCATTCGCGGTGAGGTGCAGCTCGACCGCACCGCCGGGTGCGAGGGGCAGCTCTCGGACGGACGGGCTGGCGCTGGCGGTGTCGGTCATCGGGCGGTCCTCGCAATGGTGCGGATAGCCTCGGCGGCTTCCTCGGGCGTGAGTTCGTGGCGCGCGAGCCGCTCGAGGACGACCTGGCGCTCCCGTGCGAGCTGTTCGACGGATCGGCCTTTCTCGCCGGCGACGCCGGCTGTAGTCCGCTGCCCTGCGCTCAGCGTGGGCGATGTGGCGTCGGTCTCGGCCTCGTCACGCGGCCCGAACCCCAGCGTCCGCACGAGCTGTTCCACTCGCCCGCGGACCGTCGGGTAGCTGATGCCCAGCTCCCGCTCCATGTCGCGGAGGTTGCCTCGGCTTCGCAGGAAGCTCTCGAGGAGCTGCAGCTGCTCCCGGGTCAGCCGTCCGAAGCGGCCGACGGTGAACTCGCCCTCGATCGTTGTCCCGCACTCGCCGCAGCGCAGCCGCGTGACTGCGAGCTCGCTCGCACAGACCGGGCAGGTGGCGATGACGTCATGCGGCACGGACCATCCTCGTTGTCGTACCTTGGCTTTCTCTTTTCTAAGTCCCGCTTACGATTTTGTCAAGACCAGCACTCTGTTGCCTACTCCGACGTCACCCCCGACACGCGCGATCACGGCCAGGTGCGCCAGGAACTCTCGGTGCGCGAGCGACGTGGATCGGGCGGCGTTCCAACCGGAGCCGTTTCCGCCGGTTGGAACAGACTGTGTCCGGCCGGAGCGGATCCCGTCGGCTGGAACACGCGCAGTTCCATCCGGAGCGGTTCGCGCGGCTTGGGACTTCTCGCGATCCAGGGACCCGAGGCGGCCTGAAGGGGGTCAGGCGACGGCGCCGGCGACGGCGACCGTGACACCCAGCCCCGGGGGGCGCGCTCGCACGCGGGGGACCCGCACGCGGCGCGTGGCGCCGCGCGACGGGATCCGGCAGTCGTCAGTCCTGCTTGCGCGCGATCGCCCGGGCGAGCTCGGTCTTCGTCATCCGCGAGCGGCCGCGAACGCCGAGGTCGGCCGCCCGCTCGTACAGCTCATCGCGGGTGTGGCCCACGACGTCCACGCCCCCGAAGGTCTCGCGTGGCTGGTCGCGCGCGGCCTGTCCGCCGCGGGCCGCCTGCGGATCGGACGGCCCGTTGTGGTCCTTCGGCTCCCAGTGGTCGCCGACCTTCTCGAACGAGTGCTTGAGCGATGAGAACGCCGTGCGGTGCGCGCGCTCGCCCTCTCCGTATGACTCGACGGCCGCGTCGTGGGTCTTCGACCACGTCTCCTGCGCCTTCTTCGGCGATCGCTTGAGCGTCCCGGGGAGCTCGTCCTTGGCGGGCATGGGAAAATCGTCGGGCGATGTCATCGAACCCGGCTCAGCATCGGGTCGACACACGTTGCAAGCGACGATCAGCGCGCGACCGGGGCTGATCAGCACGCTGCAACACACTCGACACCCGGGAACGGCGAGGGACCGACCGCCACGTATGCCGCGACGTGCAAGGTGGACGCTCCAACGAACGGAGGGAACCGTGACCATCCTCGAACGCATCCGTCCCGGGCGGCGACAGACCCCGCTCGGCCAGATCGCCAGGGACCTCATGAACCGGGACCGCGACGCGCTCCAGCGGGATGCCGCGGGCGTCGTCGACCAGGTGAAGGACATCCGGGTCGCGGCCGCGGATGCGATCGACGCCGTCCAGCAGATCGCCGTGGATGCGGTCGAGCGCGCAGGCGAGGCCGTCGGAGAGGCCGTCGAGACGGTCACGGGCGATGCGACGAAGTCGACGAAGGGCGGCGTCGCGACGGGGATCACCAAGGCCGCCAAGGACCTCCAGCTCGACAAGGGGCTGGGCAAGGTTGACGGGCGCGTGGACGACCTCGTCGATCGCATCCGCCACGCCCTGCCGACCGAGCGCATCACGACGCTCGTGACCAACCTGGAGCGCGACCTGCCCACGACGGACGGCGACCGCTACGACCGGGCCTTCCGGCGCGGGTTCGCCCGGGCGCGGACGTCCTTCGTCGTGATCGGCGCGGCGACGGGGATCGCGGCTGGGGTCGCGGGGGCGTATCTGCTCGACCCGCAGCGAGGCGCCCAGCGTCGCGACGCCGTTCGAACGACCCTTCGCCGAACCACGAAGGACGTCTCCAACCAGGTCCGCCGGACGGCGACCATGACGAGCGACAGGGCGAGGGGCTTTGCGTACGAGCGCGGGATTCTGAAGGCAGAAGGCGCGAACGACGGTGCCGTCGTCCGGGCAGAGCCGGCGCCGCTCGTCCCCGTGATGGACCCCGTCACGACCGGAGGGAGCGACGCCATGACCACACGCTCGAACCAGGAGCCGGTCATGCCGGTCGCAGATGGGCCGGTCACCGACCCCGCGTCGATCGAGCGCGAGCCGATGGCCACGGGGGACGGAGGCCTCATCGGCGGCGTCGCGTCCGTGGACGAGCAGCCCGCGACCTACGGCGACGCCACGGTCGGCACTGCCGCCACGAGCGGCGTCGAGGGCGACGAGGCGCGACTGCCCGTGAGCTCCAGCGCGGTGACGTCGAGCCTCGAGCCTCAGGCCGAGGACGCGACGATCACCGGCGAGGATTCCGATCGAGGAACCTGGCACCGGACCCTGTAAGGGTCGTTCGGGCGGCTTCCCGCCGCCAGGGATCCGCGGCCGTCATCGTCATCCGTCCATCGCAGCACCGGTCGTTCGTGGCCCCGCGCTCGGGGCGCACGTCCGTGGGGCGCGGCAACGCGTCGGGGCATGATCTGCTCATCGGCCGACACCCAGCCGGCGATCAGCCAGGACCCCGAAAGGAGACGCGTGATGTCCGCGCAGACCCCGTACCTCGAGGTGGACGCTCTGGGCGTCTTCCCGACGTTGTTCCTCCTCCTCGTCATGTTCCTCACGGTGCTCGGGATCGTCGCCCACGTGGCGTTCGGCTGAGCCCCGTCCCTCCTCCGCTTCCTCGCGAGCCCCGCCGGCGTCGGCGGGGCTCGTGCGTTAACGCACCGGGACCTCGAGCGACTCGCCGGGGGCGAGGACGCGAACCGGAACGTCGGGGGCGACGCGGCCGGCAATGTCTGCAAAGACGCGGCCCGGGGTGTCGAAGGGCGCCGACACGACCCGTCGCAGGCCGGCAGGGTAGAAGGTCCCCCAGTGGATCGGCACCGCGAGCCGCGGCTGCAGGAGCGCGGCGGCCTCGGCGGCACGGGCGGGGTCCATGTGCCCCTCGCCGATCGTCGGTCCCCAGCCCCACACGGGGAGCAGCGCCAGATCGAGGGTCCCCGCGAGGTCGACCATGCCGGCGAACAGGTCGGTATCGCCCGGGAAGTACACCGACCGCGAGCCACGGATCACGGCGCCGATGGCCGGGCCGGTGGGGCCGAACGGCTGGCGCTTGCCCGAGTGCTCTGCGTGGACGATGGCCAGCCGAACACGGTCGATCGACAACCCGTCTCCGGGAGCGACCTCCTCCACCGGCCCCAGCCCCCAGCCGCTCGCCATCCGACCGAACCCTCGCGGGACGATGACGGTCGGCCGGCCCGGGATCCGGCGGAGCGACGGCTGATCCAGGTGGTCGTGATGGCCGTGGCTGATGAACACCGCGTCGAGATCGGCGAACAGCTCCGGCAGCACGGCCTCGACCTGCCGCCGCACGGGCCCGAACCCCTGGCGGAGCACCGGGTCGGTGAGGATCCGCAGGTCGTCGATCTCGACGAGGACCGTCGAATGGCCGAGGAATGTCACTCGGGCGCGCTCGGGGCCGGCGTTCGCCGCCGGCGACGCCGCCCTGACCTCCCGCCATCCCTCGTCCATCGCGACACGTCGTGCGTCATGCATCGTGCCATGGTGCAGGACCGGCCTTGCCCGGGGTCGACCGATCTGTCGCGGGGGTTGACAACCACTCTTCAGCCTGCATCATACGTTTATCCATTGTTGAATGGTCGTAGGAGCGTGAACATTGAGTCCTTCCGCAGCCACGACGCGTGGCGACGCCGATCCGCCGCTCTACCCCGACCTCGAGCCCGAGGACGTGCGCTACATCCGGGATGTCGAGACGCTGCGCGCGATCAGCGACGCGACGCGGATGCGGATCCTCGAGACGATGGTCCAGCGGCGCGACCCGGCGTGGTCGGTCAAGGAGCTTGC